>JALZEC010000074.1 GCA_030862235.1 Actinomycetota bacterium
CCGCCGGGAAGAACCGGGCCTGGAGGGTGTCGGCCAGCTCGGCAACGGCCCGGACGGTCGGGGCGTCGGGAGCGACGTCCAGGAGACAGCGGGACTGCATGTCCGCCCAGCGGACCATGTCGTCCTCAGGGATCGTGACCAACAGCTCGCAGCCGTGCTCGGCGGCGAAGGTCTCGAGCCTCTCGCGATCAGCCGCGGTCGTCACCCGGTTGCCGAGGAACGCCACCTCGGGGATGCCCAGCTGACCGGCGAGCTCGTGGGTGCGATGGGCGGTGATCATCGTCTTGGCCGTGGGCTGGACGACCACCAAGAGCGCGTCGATGTACCGCAGCGTGCCGATGGACAGGTGCTCCAGCCCTGCCTCCATGTCCGCCACCACCACGGTGTCGGGGAGCTCGCCTTGGACCTGGTCGATGAAGTCACGCACGGTGACATGCGAGCTCCACGTTCAGCCGGATCCCGCTTTCTCCGCCCGGGCCGCCAGCATGAGGGTCACCCCGTCGGGACCGTGGTAGCCGTACTCGGCCAGCAGCGTGGACGGCGACAGGTTGGTGGGCACGAAGCGCACCTCCCCGGACTGGTCCAGGAAGGGCCGGAGCATGCCCGCCATCTCCTCACCCAGGCCGATGTTGGCGGCCAGGTTGGGGTCGGAGTCGCAGTCGATGGCGATGACCCGGAAGCCACGACGGCCGAGGGTGCGGGCCAGCGCCGAGGAGATCGTCGTCTTGCCTACCCCGCCCTTGCCCGAGATCGCTACCCGCACCCCGCCATTGTGGCCGCCGCCATAGGCCACCGCCAGTGTTAGATCGTCGCTCTTCCTAGGGCAGGAGGTTGCGGATGGGTTCGACCCACCCGTGCGGGCCTTCGGCGGGAGAGACGGCCGCGTCCGCGCCCAGCGGCGGCATGGCCTCTTCCGTCACGGCCAGGACGGGAATGAACCGGCCGCAGGCCACCGCCCGGAACTGCATGCAGAAGTCCTTGCCCTGCTGGTCGGTGGCGTCGATCACGATCAGGCTCGGGATCAGGGCGCCGCACCCGTCGGGGCTGATCTGACCAAACGCCCGGCTCTCGACTCGGCAGTTCTCCAGTTCCTGCTCGAGCGGCGCAGCGAAGTCGCTGGGCAAGCCGACGGTGAGCACGACCGACGGCGGGAGGCCGGCATTGCGCCGGGCTCCCCCCAGCTCGGCCGTGTAGTCCACGTCTCGCTGCGGGTCGTAATACGTCTTGTTCTCGAGGAACGAGTCCTCGGTGACCTTGGCGCTCAGGGCCGCCTGGCCCGCCTCGAGGTCGGTCGCCCAGAGGTTCCACGACACGAAGCCGAGCGAGAGCGTCGTGTAGGTCACGAACGTGATCTCGGGCATGTCGCTGCCGACGTGGCTCAGGCCCTTGGCCCTCAACACGGCGGCGACGTCGTCGAGCACAGTGGTGTCGCGGGGAGGCGGCTCGTTCCGAAGGGCGTAGACGTCGGGCGTCATCCGCACGCAGGCGTGCCACCACCCGTCCAGCATGAGCGTGTTCGACTCGATGTGCAGGGAGCTGCCGAAGGCTCGCTCCGCCCCGCCGTTGACGAACGCTTCGATCACTTCGAGATCCTCCACCACCCAGAGGCTACCGCCGCGCTCTGCGGAAGACTGGCCAGATGAGCGGCCTCCCCGGCTCGGACAGCGCCTTCTGCTACGTCACCACGACCGGTCGCCGGTCGGGGCGGCCCCACACCATCGAGATCTGGTTCGCCGCTGCCGGCCCCACCCTGTACGTCCTGGCCGGGGGGCGTGAGCGGGCCGACTGGGTGCGCAACCTGCGTGCCAATCCGACCGTGGGTGTTCGCCTGGAGGACCGTCAGTATCGAGCGAGGGCCAGGGAGCTCGAGGCCGGATCCGAGGAGGACGACCGCGCTCGCCGCCTGGTCCTGGGGAAGTACCAGGCGCCTGGCGCGACCGACCTCGAGTCGTGGGGCAGAACGGCCCTGGCCGTCGCCTTCGACCTGGAGGACCCCTCACCCTGATCCGTCGACCCACCGGCGCATCACCACGTGCGGGCCGACTCCCGGGATGTCGAAGGGTTCGCTCACGACCTCGAAGCCCTGCTTGGCATAGAAGCCGGCGGCCGGCGTCCGAGCGTTGCACCACAGCTCGCCGCCGCCGAGACGAGCGACGTGCTCGACCGATGCCCGCAACAGCGCCTGCCCGATTCCCCGCCCCCGGGAGTCCGGTGCCGACGCCATCCCCCGCAAGCGCCAGCCGGGAGTGGTCGCATCCCGCCCTGCCCTGTCCTCCCGGTAGAGCGAGCTGATGCCGACGAGACGGCCGTTCGAGAAGGCGCCGAGATGAACCGTCGCCGGCGCGTCGTCTCCCGGGTACACCGAGTCTTCGGGCGGGCGCCCGGGGCGGAGCACCAGCTGGCGGAGGGGCCGGATCTGGGCCGCCATCACGGCTCGCACCTCCAGCCCGTCGTCCATGCGGCGCACGCTAACGCCCGCCCGGCTCTGGGAGGGGCGCTGTCCTAACCTGGCCGGAGCGGTAGAGGGGAGCGGTCCATGCCCGAGGAGATCGGCGAGAAGCGGTTCTCGGTCGTCCGCCGCGGTTACGACCGGGAGGAGGTCGAGGAGTACCTGCTGCAGGTCGCGGCCGACGTCGCCATGCTCCGCCAGCAGATCGCGGACCGGGCCGTGGCCGGCGACCGGTCGGATGCCGACGGGTCATCGGAATGGGGTGTGAGCGCCTACCCGATGTCGGCCGAGCAGGAGGCGGAGCTCCTCCGACGCGCCACTGAGGCGGCCCGGGAGGTGCACGACGCCGCCGAGCGGGAGGCGGCTGAGCTCCTGGCCGCGGCCCGGCGGTCGGCTGGCGAGCTGCGAGAGGCGGCCCAGGCCGACCTGGACCGAGCACGGGAGGTGCGGGAGGCGGCGGCGATGGAGGCCGAGCGGACCCGTGTCCAAGCGGAGGATGCCGTCGCCGAGCTCCGCCAGCGCGTGGAGCAGGAGCTGGTGGCGGCGGCCAGTGCCCGCAAGGTGGCCGAGTTCGACGCCGCCGCCCACCGAGCCGCTCTGGACGCAGCCGACCAAGCTCGGCAGCAGGCCTTCGAGGAGCTCGCCACGGCGAAGGAGCTGCGGACCGCGGTCCAGGAGGAGGTCGACCGCCTGCGAGCATCGGTCCGGGCTGAGATCACTTCGGTCCGCCAGGAGTTCGCCGCGCTGCTCGACATGGCGGAAACGATCAGGGCCGAGGCGGAGAGGGACATGGCCGTTCTCCGGGCGGCCGCCGAGCGGGAGCTGGACGCGGCGAAGGACCTTCGGGCGACCGCTTCGGCCGAGGTGGAGAACCTCCGGCAGGTTGCCCGCCAGGAGCGGGAGGTGGCGCGGGCGCCGCGACCGGAGGCAGAGGGCTCCGCCGGACCGGCTGCCGGGGAGACGGGCGAGCGCCCGTAGACCTGCGGCGTCAGCCGGTCGTGGCCGGGAGCCAGCCGGAGCGGGTGGCCTCATAGGCGGCGATCGCCGCTTCCTGCCGGAGGGTGAGGCCGATCTCGTCCAGCCCTTCGAGGAAACGCATCCTCGTGTGGTGGTCCAGCGGGAACGGGACCTCGACGCCGGCACCGCCTGCCGACAGCGTGCCCTTCTCGACGTCCACCGTGATCTCCAGCGAGGGGTCGTTCTCCACGGCGCGCATCAGGAGGACAGCCACCTCCCCCCCGACCTGCACCGGCAACAAGCCGGCCTTGGTGCAGTTGGTCCGGAAGATGTCGGCGAAGCGGGAGGACACCACCGCCCGAAAGCCGTAGTCCTGCAACGCCCACACCGCGTGCTCCCGCGATGACCCGGTACCGAAGTTGGGCCCGGTGAGCAGGATGGTGGCGCCCTCGTAGCGGGGTTGGTTGAGCACGAACTCCGGGTCGGCGCGCCATTCGGCGAACAGCCCTTTTCCGAAGCCGGTGCGCTCCACTCGCTTGAGCCACTCGCTGGGGATGATCTGGTCGGTGTCGACGTCGGAGCGGTCGAGCGGCACGGCCCGGCCGGTGACAGTGCGCAGCGGCTGCATCACAGCTCCTTCGGCGTGGTGAAGTGCCCGGCGACCGCAGTGGCGGCGGCGACGGCGGGGGACACGAGATGGGTGCGGCCACCCCGGCCCTGCCTGCCTTCGAAGTTGCGGTTGGAGGTGGACGCGCAGCGTTCGCCAGGGCTGAGCTTGTCGGGGTTCATGCCCAGGCACATCGAGCACCCCGACGCCCGCCATTCGAAGCCGGCGTCGGTGAACACGCGGTCCAGCCCCTCGGCTTCGGCCGCCGCCCGGACCTGCATCGAGCCGGGGACGACCAGGGCCCGCACGCCGCTGCGCACCTTTCTGCCCGCCACGATCGACGCCGCCGCCCGCAGATCCTCAAGGCGGGCGTTGGTGCAGGACCCGATGAAGACGGTGTCCACCGAAATGTCCCGGACCGGCGTGCCCGGTCGCAGCCCCATGTAGGTCAGCGCTCGGCGGGCCGCCTCAACCTGGGTGGGATCGGAGAACGACTCGGGGTCGGGCACCTCCGCGTCGATGGGGACGACCTGGGAGGGGTTCGTCCCCCAGGACACGAAGGGCGACAGCGACGAGGCGTCAAGGGTGACCTGCCTGTCGAAGACGGCGTCGGGGTCGGTGGCGAGCGAGCGCCAGTCGTCGAGCGCCCGCTCCCACGCCGCCCCCTTGGGGGCGTGGCGCCGGCCCTCCAGGTAGGCGAACGTGGTGTCGTCGGGGGCCACCATGCCCGCCCGGGCCCCCGCTTCGATGGACATGTTGCAGATGGTCATCCGCCCTTCCATCGAGAGGCTGCGGATGGCTAATCCTCGGTATTCCACGATGTGCCCCACGCCCCCGCCGGTGCCGATCCGGCCGATGATGGCCAGGATGACGTCCTTGGCCGTCACCCCAGGCGGGAGGTCGCCGTCCACGGTGATGGCCATGGTCCCGGGCCGCCCCTGGGGGAGGGTCTGGGTGGCCAGCACGTGCTCAACCTCGCTCGTCCCGATACCGAAGGCGAGCGCGCCAAAGGCACCGTGGGTCGAGGTGTGACTGTCCCCGCACACGATGGTCATCCCCGGCTGGGTGAGCCCGAGCTCCGGCCCGATGATGTGGACGATCCCCTGATTGGCGTGGCCCATGGGGAACAGGGGTATGCCGAATTCCTCGCAGTTCTGCCGGAGGACCTCGATCTGGCGAGCCGAGATCGGGTCAGCGATCGGCTTGTCGAGGTCGAGGGTCGGGACGTTGTGGTCCATCGTCGCCAGGGTGAGGTCGGGCCGGCGAACCCGGCGTCCCGCCATCCGCAGGCCCTCGAACGCTTGGGGAGAGGTGACCTCGTGTACCAGGTGGAGGTCGACGTAGAGCAGGTCGGGCTCACCCTCGGCCGACCGCACCACGTGCCGCTCCCAGACCTTGTCGCTGAGCGTCCTCCCGCTCACCGGCCGCCCTCGCCCTTGTATCCCATATTTTGAGACGCTAGTCTTGCCATGTGAGAAGTCTAAGCGGCGTGGGAGTGCTCGACAAGGCAATGTCCGTGGTTGACGCCCTCGAGGCCGGCCCGCGGTCGCTCGCCGATCTCGTTGAGGCCACCGGCTTGTCCCGAGCTACCGCCCATCGGCTGGCGTCCGCCTTGACCGTTCACGGCCTGGTCGGTCGCGACAGCGGCGGCCGGTTCTGCTTGGGCCCGCGTCTCGCCCGTCCCGATCTGGCGACTGTCGCCAGTCCCGCCCTCGACCGGCTCCGAGAGGCGACGGGGGAGAGCGTGCAGCTCTACATTCGGCGGGGGGAGCACCGACTGTGTGTAGCGGCGCGGGAGTCGCCCCACGGGCTGCGCACGATCGTCCCGGTGGGTGCGCTCCTCCCCCTCGAGGTCGGTTCGGCGGGACGGGTTCTGTCCGGAGACGGGCAGGGGTGGGTCCAGAGCGTCGAGGAACGCCAGCGCGGTGTGGCCTCCGTCAGCGCCCCGGTCCATGGGCCAGACGGGGCGGTGGTTGCCGCCGTCTCGGTCTCCGGGCCCATCGAGCGGACCACCCGCGCCCCGGGCCGACGGTACGCCCGGGCGGTGGTGGCGGCAGCCCGGGAGATCGAGGAGGCCCTGGCTCAGGCGCCGATGGCCACGATCTCCACTCGGAGCGTGCCGCTCGGAGCCTCGTAGGCGACCGTCTCGCCCCGCTTCCTTCCGAGCAGGGCTTGTCCCAGCGGCGACGCCGGCGAGATGACCGACAGGTCCTCGTGCCGCTCCTCGATCGAGCCGACGAGGTACCGCTCGGTGTCGTCGTCGCCCTCGTAACGGATGGTCACCACGCTCCCGGTGGTGACCACATCCGTTCCGGCCGCTTCCTCGTCGTCGATGATCACGGCGCCGTCGAGGATGCCCTGGAGCTGACGGATCCTGGCCTCCATACGGCCCTGATCGTCCTTGGCCGCGTGGTAGTCGGCGTTCTCGGACAGGTCGCCGAGCTCCCGGGCCCGTTCGATGACGTGGGCGATCTCGACCCGACCTCGGCTCTGAAGGTCCTCGAGCTCGTTGCGGAGCCGGTCATACGCGGTCCTCGACAAGCGGGTTTCGTTCTCGGCCAT
Organism: Actinomycetota bacterium; assembly: GCA_030862235.1. GTDB lineage: Bacteria > Actinomycetota > Acidimicrobiia > Acidimicrobiales > AC-14 > JALZEC01. The sequence goes on from JALZEC010000074.1 coordinate 6,576, forward strand.
GGTGAAGACGCGTCTCTCTGTGAGTGGCATGCGGGGGGTCCGGGTTGACGGCAGGGCGCCGGTCACGGACACTAGAGGTCTCTGTGAAGCCCTTCGGCATCATCGTAATTCCGTAGCACACGCGCTGGCGCGAGCCGGCTCGTGTGCGTTCGACCGTCCACCCTGGTGGGCGGTTCGTTTTTTTCAGCGGAGAAACCGTCCAGTAGAGGATCGCAAAGTTGGGATACAGGATCGGCGTCATCGGCGGTGACGGCATCGGGCCCGAGGTCGTGGCCGAGGCCCTCAAGGTCGTGCGCGCCGCAGGTGTCGACCTGGATGCGGTGGGCTACGACCTGGGCGGTGGGCGCTACCTAAGCACCGGAGAGGTCCTTCCCGACTCGGTCCTTGACGAGCTGCGCAACCTCGACGCCATCCTCCTGGGCGCCGTGGGCCACCCCGACGTCCCGCCCGGTGTGCTGGAGCGGGGCCTCCTCCTCCGCCTGCGCTTCGAGCTCGATCTCTACATCAACCTCCGCCCGTTCACCGGGACCGGCCAGCGCGGCCCGAAGGCAACGCAGAGCCTCGACTTCACGGTCGTACGGGAGAACACCGAAGGGGTCTACACGGGCGAGGGCGGATTCCTGCGCAAGGGCACGCCCCAGGAGATCGCGACCCAGGGCTCGATCAACACCCGGATGGGGGTCGAACGCTGCGTCCGGTTCGCCTTCGAGCTGGCCGCCTCCCGCCCGCGCCGGCACCTGACCCTTGTCCACAAGACCAACGTGCTCACGTATTCCGGTGACCTGTGGCAGCGCACGTTCTCAGAGGTGGCGGCCGAGTACCCGCTGGTGACGACGGCGTACAACCACGTCGACGCCTCGTGCATCCACCTGGTCGAGTCCCCCCACCGGTATGACGTGATCGTGACCGACAACCTGTTCGGCGACATCCTGACCGATCTTGCCGGCGCCGTCACCGGCGGGATCGGGCACGCCGCTTCCGGCAACCTGAACCCCGACCGCACCGGCCCGTCCTTGTTCGAACCGGTGCACGGCTCGGCTCCCGACATCGTCGGCACCGGGAAGGCGAATCCCGTCGCCGCCATCCGTTCGGCGGCCATGATGTTGGAGTTCCTGGGGGAGTCCGACGCCGCCGAGCGGATCTACCGGGCGTGCGAGGTTGCGCCCTCGCCTGCCGAGGCGGAGACGTCCCAGATCGGCGACGCTGTGGCAGCGAGGCTTTGAATGCAAACCAGCACGAACGAAGGGTAAACGGCGCCGGGTGGGGCAGGGGCCCCGCTTCGGCGAGGAGGCGGGCTTAGGTACCCGCCGGGAGGAGAACAAAGGATGCCGATCCAGGCGGTCGAGAAGATCTGGATGGACGGGGAGCTCGTCCCTTGGGCCGACGCGCGCGTGCACATCCTCACTCACACGCTCCACTACGGCAGCGGGGTCTTCGAGGGCATCCGGGCCTACGCCACCAGCCGGGGCCCGGCCGTGTTCCGGCTGACCGACCACATCTCCCGCCTGTTCAACAGCGCCAAGTGCTACCTGATCGAGATCCCGTTCACCCGGGACGAGCTGATCGAGGCGGTGAAGGAGACGGTCCGGGTCAACCACCTCGAGGCCTGCTACATCCGGCCGCTCGTCTATCTCGGCTACGGCGAGATGGGGCTCAACCCGCTCCCGTGCCCGGTCAACGTGTCCATCGCCGTGTGGCCCTGGGGGACGTACCTCGGCGACGAGGGAATCCGCAACGGCGTGCGGGTGAAGATCTCCACGTGGACCCGCCACGACCCCAACGCCGTGCCCATCGCCTCGAAGGGCACGGGCATGTACTCGAACTCGTCCCTGGCCAAGGTGGAAGCGCTCAAGGCAGGGTACGACGAAGCCGTTCTCCTTTCACCGCAGGGCTACGTGAGCGAATGCACGGGCGAGAACCTGTTCGTCGTCAAGAATGGCCGCCTGCTCACGCCTCCGACCTCCGCTGGCGCGCTCGAGGGCATCACGCAGCACTCGGTGGTGACCATCGCCAAGGACCTCGGCTACGAGGTGGCCGAGGCCAACCTCCTGCGCACCGATCTGTACCTGGCCGACGAGGCGTTCCTCACTGGTACCGCCGCGGAGGTCGTGCCGATCCGGTCGGTCGATGACCGGGTGATCGGCGAGCCCGGTCCCATGACCCGAGCCATTCAAGAGACCTTCTTCGCCACGGTGAAAGGCGAGGTCGACCACTACAAAGACTGGTTGGAACATGTCAACTAACGCCCTTCCCCCCGCGGTAGACGTCTTCGACACCACCCTGAGAGACGGCAGCCAGAAGGAGGGGTTGTCGCTCACGGTCGACGACAAGCTTCGGGTCGCCGCCCAGCTCGACCTGCTCGGGGTCGCCTACATCGAGGGCGGCTGGCCGGGCGCCAACCCCAAAGACGACGAGTTCTTTCAGCGCGCCCCGTCGGAGCTGAAGCTGGAGAGCTCGACGCTCGTCGCCTTCGGCGCCACCAGGAGAGCCCACGGAAAAGCCGACGACGACGAGACGCTCCGCAACCTCGTCAAGGCGAATACGTCGGTGGTCTGCATCGTCGGGAAGTCGTGGGATCGCCACGTCGTCCATGCCCTGCGTACCGAGCTCGACGAGGCGCTGGCGATGACCTTCGACTCGGTGGACTTCCTGCGCCACGCCGGGCTGCGGGTGTTCTTCGACGCCGAGCACTTCTTCGACGGCTACAAGTCCAACCCCGAGTTCAGCCTGCGCGTCCTCGAAGCCGCCGAGCAGGCCGGTGCGGAGTGCCTTGTGCTGTGCGACACCAACGGCGGCACCCTCCCCGACGCGGCCGAGCAGATCGTGTCGGAGGTACGGGGCAGGACGTCGGCCCAGCTCGGCGTCCACTTCCACAACGACGGCGGGTGCGCAGTGGCGAACACGCTGGCCGGCGTGCGAAGCGGCGCCACCCACGTGCAAGGGTGCATCAACGGCTACGGCGAGCGAACCGGCAACGCCGACCTGTGCGCCGTGATCGCCAACCTGACCCTGAAGATGGGTGTGCAGACGATCCCCCCCGACCGGCTCGATCGGCTGACGCCCGTGGCCCACCACATCGCCGAGCTGGTCAACGTCGCGCCCAACCCCCAACAGCCCTACGTCGGCCAGTCCGCCTTCACCCACAAGGCTGGCCTCCACACCTCGGCCATCGCCCGGCGGCGGGACCTGTACGAGCACGTGTCCCCGGAGGCGGTGGGCAACGCCAGCCGGGTCACGGTGAGCGAGCTGTCGGGACGCTCGACCGTGCAGCTCAAGGCCGAGGAGCTGGGACTCGACCTGGACGCCGTCGCCCTCGTCGACATCCTCGAGAAGCTCAAGGAGCTCGAGTACCAGGGGTACCACTTCGAGGTGGCCGACGGCTCGCTCGAGCTCCTCATGCGCCAGTCCTCGGGATGGCAGCAGACCTTCTTCCGGCTCGAGTCCTT
>JALZEC010000011.1 GCA_030862235.1 Actinomycetota bacterium
GGCGGGCGGGTTGCCGCCGGGTGTACCGCGTGAACGGGGCGGAGGAGCTGCCCGACGACCTGTCGGGAACGGTCGGTGTGACGGCCGGGGCGTCCGCTCCCGAGGAGCTCGTGCGGGCGGTAATCAACCGCCTGGACCCGACCGAAGGGGTCGAAGAGGTCCACGTCACGGACGAGGACGAGTACTTCCCGCCCCCCCGCGAGCTGCGCGAGCTACTCGGCGGTATCGACGCCGTGGTCAGCCTCACCCTGGGTGGCCCGCCCCGCTCCCAGTCCCTCGGGGACGACCGGCGGGTGGCGGCCAGCGACGTGCTGGACGCCCTCGCCCGCTGACCCGGTCTTGCCTCAGGCCTCCAGCCGGAAGGTGGCCCGGCTCGGCCCCGGCGCAGGGGAAGAGACGTTCCAGGTGGCGACCACGGTGTAGGTCCCGGCTGGGGCCCGGGTGCAGGCACCGGAGGGCTGGCACACAAGGGGGTCCCACGTCGGGCTGGTCGTGTAGCGCTGCCCAGGGGCGAGCGGCTCCCGGATGAAATCGGCGACGATCGCCGCCTCGGGGCTCACCGTGGTCCCGGCTTCGTTCTCGACCCGCCAGATGAACGTGTAGCTGGGAATGGCGCACGGGGTGGAGGAGGCGTTGGTCACCGTGCTGGTGATCTTGATCACCTCGTCCCTCCGGTACGACTCCTTGTCGGTGACGGTGCTGATGGTGAAGGCGTCGGCCCCACAACGCACCGGAGCCAGCGTCGTCGTGGTGCTCGCCGGCTGCTGGGTGGCCGGCGGGGCGGGGGTCGTGGCCGTGCGGCCGACGGTGGTCGTCGTGGCCGAACCGGCACCGGTCGTCATAGACCCCTCAGAGGTGGTGGATGTCGGGCGGACAGTGGTGGAGGTGGCCGGACGGGTGATGGAGGTCGTGGGGGCGGCGGCGGTGTCCTCGTCGTCGTCGTCCATGCTCAGCGCGGCAGGGACGGCGATGGCCAGGAGGAGCAGCGATGCCAGGAGGCCGGCGGTCATTCGCCCCCGCGTGCGGAGTTGGGCGTCCAAGACCCGGAACCGTTCCAGCATGGGGTCCTCCCTAGACGGCGGAGCCGGGTGAAGGGTCGACCCCGGCCTTCTTCTGGGCTTCGTCGAACAGCCGCTGCATCTCGGCTCGCAGCAGGTCCGTCAGCTCCTTGAGGGCGCGCCGAGAGGGCCGGCGACCGTCCTCGGGGAGCGGTGGAGGGAGGATCGGAGGGCCGATGAGGATGTGGACCTTTACCGGACGGGGAAGGATCTGCCCTTTGGCCATCGCCCGCTCGGTGCCGCCGACGGCGACGGGGATGATGGGCACGCCGGTCTTCATGGCGATGTAGGCGGTGCCGTCGTGCAGGTCCTCGATCTTGGGCCCGTGGCGGCGGGTGCCCTCGGGAAACAGGACCAGCGGCTCGCCCTGCTGCAGCATCTTGATGCAGCGTCGCATCGCCTCCCGGTCGGCCTTGCCCCGGTGCACCGGGAAGGCGCCGAGGGCGGAGATGAAACCGCCGAGGAGCCGGGACTTCCACAACTCCTCCTTGCCCATGTACCGGATCCGCCGGCGGGCGACGCCGGCGCAGAGGAAGAAGTCGACGTTTGAGCGGTGGTTGGCCGCCAGGACGAAGGGACCGCCGGCGGGGACGTGTTCGAGCCCCTCGTACGTCGCCCGGAAGTAGACCCGACCGAAGGCGACGAGTAGGTCTCGCACGATGCGGTACGACAGGCGGTCCGTCCATGTCGGGGTACGGACGGCCCGGTCGAAGGCGGTGGAGCTCTCGCTCACAGGTGGCTCACGATCTCCTGCACGACTTCCTCCACGGTCAGCCCGGTGCTGTCGATCACGACCGCGTCCGGCGCGCTCTTGAGCGGTGACGCCGAGCGGGTGGAGTCGAGTTCGTCCCGCCGGGCCAGGTCGGCGGCGTCTTCGTCGGAGTTCCGGCGGCGCGCCCGCTCTTGCTCGCTGGCGGTGAGGAACACCTTGAGATGAGCGTCCGGGAACACGACCGTCCCGATGTCACGTCCCTCGACCACGCCCCCACCGTGCGCCTCGGCCCACGCCCGCTGGCGCTCGACCATCTCTGCCCGGACGTCGGCATCGGAGGCGACCGCGCTCACCGCCCGGTTCACCGCCCCGCTGCGGAGGTCAGCGGTGACGTCCTCCCCGTGCACCAGCACCCGGTGGCCGGCGTCGATGGTGACGCCCCGCGCCAACTCGACGAGCTCGTCCGACGTCTCGGGTCCGGGATCGATCCCCCGGCGCAGGGCGGCGGCGGCCACCGCCCGGTACATCGCCCCCGTCTCCAGGACGGCCACCCCCAGATGGTCGCCCAGGGCTCTGGCGATAGTTGACTTGCCCGAGCCGACCGGCCCGTCGATGGCAATGACTCGACCGGTCACAGCAGCTCCCTCAGGTCGTGCTCGAATCCGGGATAGCTCGTGGTCACCGACTCCCACCCTTCAACGGTGGTGGTCCCCTCGGCGGCGAGGCCGGCGACGGCGAGGGCCATGGCCATGCGATGGTCGCCGCCGGCGTCCACCGGCGCGCCCCGCAGGCCGCCCGGCCGTCCGTGGACGACCAGCCGATCACCGTCCAGCTCGACGGACGCACCGAGGGCCGACAGCTGGGTGGAGATCGCCACCATCCGGTCGCTCTCTTTGACCCGCAGCTCTTCGACTCCATTGAAGACGGTGGTCCCCTCGGCGACGGCGGCGGCCACGGCCAGGATCGGGATCTCGTCGATCAGGCCGGGAACCTCCTCGGGGTGCACGACGGTGCCCCGCAGCTCCCCGCTGTAGTGCGCCCGCATGTCCCGTTGCCCTACCCGTTCGAGAGGCAGGCCCATCCTGGTGAGCACCTTCAGGAAGTCGGTGCGGGCCGGTCCGAGGTAGATGTCCTCGGTGGTGACGTCGCTTCCCGGGACGATCCCGGCGGCGACCAGCCAGAAGGCGGCCTGGGAGGGGTCGCCGGGCACGCCCAACTCGAACGGCTGTAGGTCACCGGGGGTGAGTGTGACGGTGAACCCGTCGTCGGAGACGACGATGTCCGCTCCGGCGAGCCTGATCAGCTCCTCGGTGTGGGCCCGGGTACGCGGCCGCTGCACGACGACCGTCTCCCCCTCGGCCGACAACGCGGCGAGCAGGATGGCGGACTTCACCTGCGCGCTGGGGACGTTCAGCTCGCACACCATCCCCTTAAGCGAGCCCCCCCGGACGACCAGGGGCGGGAGGGTGCCGGCGCGACCTTCGACCTCTGCACCCATGGCCCGCAGCGGCTCGGCGACCCGTCCCATGGGTCGGCGGCGGATGGATGCGTCGCCGGTGAGGACTGTCAGCCAGTGGAACCCGGCGCACAGGCCGGCGAGCAGGCGAATCGTGGTCCCGGAGTTCCCCACGTCGATCACGTCGGGCGCCTCGTGCAGCTGCCGGCGGCCGCCGGTGATCCGCTCGCCGTCCACCACGGCGCCGAGGGCCTCCACTGCCAGGCGCGTGCGCCGGACGTCGTCCCCGTCGGACAGGCCGGTGATCCGAGATGTGCCCTCGGCCAGGGCGGCGAGCATCAACGCTCGGTGGGAGATCGACTTGTCGCCCGGCACCCGCACCCGCCCCCGCAGCGGTCGCCCACCGCTCACTATGAGCACGGTCATGGCTCCAGCCGGCGGACCGAGGGCCGGTAGCCCCGGGCGAACAGGGCGCCCCGGACCAATCCCACAGCCTCGGCGTCGACGATCATCAGGAGGACTCCCTGCGGCCCCTCTGTGGAGTGGGCGATCTCGATGTCGAGGATGTTCACCCCGAGCTCGCCGAGGAGCGTCGTCACCTCGGCGAGGACACCAGGGCGGTCGGGCACCCGTACCCGCACCTCGGCCAGCTCCTCGGGCCGGTGGCCCCGGACGGGCAGGGAGGCACGGGCCGATCTGGCCCGCTCCAACGCCTGCAACAGGCCATTCCGATCGCCCAGCACGACGAGGTCCCGCATGGTGGCGAGGGCCGTCGTGAGCTGGTCGAGCGTCTTCACGATCGCCTCCCGGTTCTGCGAGCAGATGTCGGGCCAGATGCCGGGATGGCCGGCTGCCACCCGGGTCATGTCCCGGAACCCACCCGCGGCGAGTCGGAGCAGGGCGGCGTGCTCCTCCGCACCCTCGGCGGCCAGGACCATGAGGGTGGCGGCGGCCAGGTGAGGGACGTGCGAGACCATGGCGACCAGCTCGTCGTGGCGCTCCGGGGGAAGGGCGATGACCTCGCCGCCGAGGGCCGTGACGAGGGCGCGCACTCGGGTGTAGGCGTCGCCGTCCGTGTCCAGCGTCGGCGTCAGCACCCACGTCGCACCGCGGAAGAGGTCAGCGCTGGCCCCCTCCACTCCCTCCTGTTCGGAGCCGGCCATGGGGTGACCGCCCACGAACCGGGGATGGTGCACGCCGGCGACGATCGGTCCCTTCACCGAGCCCACGTCGGTGACCACCCCGCTGTGCTGGAGGGCGTCCCGCGCCTCGGACACGATGGCCGACACGGGCGTGGCCACGAAGGTGACGTCCGCCTCGGGGTCGTCTCCGACCGCATCCAGCGCGCCCAGCTCCTGTGCCCGAGCGGCACGAGCCGGGTCCGCGTCGCGACCGGTCACGTGCCAACCCCGGGCCCGCAGGGCAAGTCCGATGGAGCCGCCGATGAGCCCGGTGCCGATGATGGCTACCCGCCCGGGCCGACCGCCGTCGACGTACGGCCCGCCGTCGCCTGAGGCGACGCCCTCGCTGGGCGTACCCACCTCAGCCGGGGAGGTCATCCCGCAGGCCTTTGGCGCCCTCCAGGTAGACGTGGCGGAGCTCGGAGGGTGGACGTTCGGTCGTCAGGTGCATGAGGACGCGGATGCAGCGGGGGGTGCCCTCCTTCACCGACAGCTCCCGGGCACACAGGAGCGGGACGTCCCCTAGGCCCACCTCACGGGCGGCGGTGGCGGGGAAGAGGGCGGTGAGGTCGTCAGTGGCGGTGAAGATCACGCTGATGAGGTCGTTCTTGTCGATCCCGTTGCGGGCCAGCATCTCGCGAACCAGCGTCTGGACGCGCTCACTTATCTGTTCGGCCGTGTCTTCGTCAAAGGTGGTGGCGCCCCGCAGGGCGCGCACGGAGGGGGCCACGCCTGGGAATCTATCGACCGGAGCCGGGGGGAGCCCCCGGCCGGGCGGCCCGCTCATGCCTCATCGCCACCGACTCCTCCAGCGCCCGCACCTCCTCGGGCCGGAGCTGCCGCCACGTGCCGGGAGCAAGCCCGCGGTCGACGACGGGGCCGATCCGCGTGCGCACCAGGCGGACGACCGAGTGGCCGATGGCCGCACACATCCTCCGCACTTGGCGCTTGCGCCCCTCATGGATCGACAGGCGTATGCCCCGCGGGGGGACAAGGCTGGCCTTGGCGGGAGCGGTCAAGCCGTCTTCGAGGAGGACACCCGTCCGCAGCCGGCGCAGCTCACCGGGGCTGGGCAGGCTCTCGACCTCGATCAGGTACTCCTTCTCCACCCCGAACGAGGGGTGGGCTAGACGGTGGGCCAGTTCACCGTCATTGGTCAGGATCAACAGCCCCTCCGTATCCGCGTCCAGCCGCCCAACAGGAAAGACCCGGGGTTCCGCCGGCACGAGGTCGATGACCGTCGGGCGGCCCTGAGGATCCGACGCCGTTGTCACCACGCCCCTGGGCTTGTTGAGGAGGTAGTACACGAGACCGGGCCGCACCGAGACCGGAACGCCGTCGACCGCTACCTGGGCCACCCGGGTGTCCACCCGCCGCCCGAGCACAGCCACCTGACCGTCGACCGTCACCCGGCCCTCGCGGATCAGCTCCTCGCAGGCGCGACGCGAGCCGAAGCCGGCGGCGGCGAGGACCTTCTGGAGCCGCTCCCCCGCCCCCGGATCCGGAGGTGGATCGCTGGTCAATCCCAGTCGGAGGGAGCGCCGCCCTCGCTGACGCCGAGCCCTCGCTCGAGAGCGTCGACCACTTCCGCACCGGGCACGAAATCGGCCAGGGGAGGCAGGTCGGCCAGGGAGTCCAGACCCAGCTTCTCGAGGAACAGGCGAGTCGTGCCGTAGAGAATGGCCTGCCCGGGACCCGGGTCGCGACCGACCTCCAGCACGTAGCCCCGCTGTTGGAGAGTCCGCACCACGGCGTCGGCGTTGACGCCGCGCACCGAGGCGATCTGGGCCCGCGAGACGGGTTGGCGGTAGGCGATGATCGCCAGCGTTTCGAGGGCGGCGCCCGACAGCTTGGCCTGCTGGCCGTCGAGCACGAAGCGCTCGACGTAGGGGGCCAGGTCGGGATGGCTCTGGAAGCGGTACCCGCCCGCCACGCGCACCAGGACGAAGCCGCGATCCTCGCCGGCGTACTCCTCGGCCAGCTCGGCGCACAGCTCCTCCACCCGCGACGGGCTGAGCTCGAGGAGCTGACCCAGGAGCTGCGGGTCCACCGGCTCCTCGGTAACCATGAGCACGGCCTCGATCGCTCGGCTCGCTTCCCGCTTGGAGTCAGCCATGGCGGGCGATCATTGCGTTCGGCCCACGTACGCCGGCTCAGTGTCGACGTCGGATGTCACCGTCACCGGCTCGGGCGTGCCCCCCTCGGTACCGGTCCACACGATGACGAGCTCGCCGAACCTCACCGCCTGGTCAACCTCCACTCGGCCCTGCTTGTAGAGCTCGAGGACAGCCAGGAACAGCACGATGACCTCCAGCCGCTCGGAGACGTCGCGGGTGAGGGTGCGGAAGCTGACCCGGCCGAGACGAGGGAGGACGTCGGCCAGCTCCACGACCGCGTCCTCCACGCTGGCGCGAATGGGCGCGACGTGGTCGAGGTCGACCCGCGGCGCGGGCTTGGGCGTGAGCGCCCGCAGGAAGGCGGAGCGGAGGTCGAGCGGCGTCACCCCGGCGAGCAGGTCGGGCACGAGGGACCTGAACCTCTCCTCGAGCCCGGCCGTGCGCGGCCACGAGCGAGTGGCGGCGCTCCCGAGGGCGGCCAGGGCCTCTCCCGCATCCCGGAACGTCTTGCATTCGAGCAAGCGGGCGAGCAGCAGGTCGCGCTCTTCGAGCACGGCCAGCTCCTCGTCCGCCTCCGGATCGTCGGCGCCGGGCAGCAGACGCCGCGTCTTGAGCTCCACCAAGGTCGCGGCGATGACCAGGAACTCGGTCGTGACCTCCAGGTCGAGGGCACTCATCCGGTCGATCTCGGCCAGGTACGAGTCGACGATGCCGCTCAGCGACACCTGGTACAGGTCGACCTGATCGCGCACGATGAGGTGGAGCAGGAGGTCGAACGGCCCCTCGAACACCGGGGTCCGGACCTCGTAGGGCATCACCAGAGGCTACCGGCGGGATACCGCCAACGGGTGTATCGCCGCCTGGGTGCGGCGGAATCGCGGCGACGGCCTCCGCCCCGCGCCGTAGCATCGCCTTCATGACACGAGTGCTGTCGGGGATCCAGCCAACGGGCGACATCCACCTGGGCAACTACCTGGGTGCCGTCCGTCACTGGGTCGCCGACCAGCACGAGGCCGACGCCTACTTCTGCGTCGTCGACCTCCACGCCCTCACCCTCCCCCGCGACCCCGCCGAGCTGCGGGCCAAGACCCTCGAGACGGCCCTCGTCCTCGTCGCCGCCGGGCTCGACCCCAACGTGTGCACCCTGTTCGTGCAGAGCCACGTCCCCGAACACACCCAGCTCGCCTGGCTGCTGGAGTGCATCGCCGGCATGGGGGAGCTCCGGCGCATGACCCAGTTCAAGGACAAGGCCAAGGGCAGCGAGGAAACGGCTCGCGTGGGGCTGTTCACCTACCCGGTCCTCCAGGCGGCCGACATCCTGCTCTACGACGCCGACCGGGTTCCCGTCGGGGACGAGCAGCGCCAGCACCTCGAGCTGTGCCGAGACCTGGCCAATCGCTTCAACCAACGGTACGGGGAGACGTTCGTCGTGCCCGAGGCCTCGGTGCCCAAGATCGGGGCCCGGATCATGGACCTGCAGGACCCCACCAGCAAGATGTCGAAGTCGTCCGAATCTCCGCGTGGGGTCATCCTGGTCCTGGACGAGCCCGACGCCATCGAGCGCAAGATCCGGCGGGCGGTCACCGATCCGGGGGCGCAGATCCGCTTCGACCCCGAGCACAAGCCCGGCGTGTCCAACCTCCTCCAGATCCTGGCCGCCGCTGCCGGTGGGGACCCCGAGGAGCTGGCCGAGAGCTTCCCCGACTACGCCTCGCTGAAGAAGGCTACGACGGAGGCGGTGGTCGAGCTGCTCCGCCCCGTCCGGGAGCGGTACTTGGAGCTCGTGACCGACCCCCGCTTCTCGGAAGACATCGTGCTCAAGGGGGCGGAGAAGGCGCGGCGCATCGCATCCGCCACACTCACCCGAGCCCAGAACGCAATCGGCCTCCTCCCGCCCGGCTGACGTGATCCGCCTGTTGGGACTGGCGGTGGCGTGGGTCGCCCTCGGCCGCTGGCTGCGCTGGGCCTAGGGCACCTTCCCCTCCCCGGCGGCCGCCACGGCCGTCGCCGCCTCGCCCTGGGCACCGATGACGGCGAGGTCCTCCACCCCGGCAACGGCGATCGCGCCCGCACCGAGGCGTCGCCGCTGGCGCACCTCCAGCCACTGGGCCAGGCGGCTGAGGGCGTAGTTGATCAGGATGTAGATCACGGCGGCGAACGCAACCGACTGCAGCGTGTTGCGGAAGAATTCGCCGGCGATCTGGCTGCGTCGCAGCAGCTCCTCGTAGGCGATCACCACCCCGAGGGACGTGTCCTTGAGGAGTGTCACCAGCTGGCTGACGATCGCCGGCAGCATCCGCCGAGCGGCCTGAGGGATCAGGACGAGCAGCATCGTCTGCCAGTACCCCATCCCCAAGGCGTAGGCCGCCTCCGTCTGGCCACGGTCGAGCGAGAGGATGCCGGCCCGGAACACCTCGGCCAGGATCGAGCTGTTGTAGACGACCAGCCCCAGGGCGAGAGCCGTCAGCAGCGAGATGTCGACGCCGTAGCGGGGCAACGCAAAGGCGCAGAAGATGATCAGCAGGTAGAGCGGGAGGCCTCGGAAGAACTCGACGTAGATCACGGCCAGGATCCGTGACACCCACGAGCGGGTCAGCCGCAGGAGGGCCATGAGCACGCCGATCGCCATGGCCAGGACCATGGCGAGGGCCGCCACCTTCAGCGTGTTCAGGAGGCCGATCACGTAGAACTCGAGCGCAGCCCACTCCGTGAACGGACGGTAGAGGTCGCCGTCGAGCTGGCCCTTTTCCCGCAGGCGGCCGACGGCGACGGCCACCCCGGCGGCGATCACCGCCAGAGCCACGAGGGAGGCGATACGGGCCTGCCGCCTCCCCCGCGGCCCGAGGGCGTCGACGAAAACGGGGGCGGTCATGCGATGGTCACCGGCGGATCGCCGCCCTGTGCTCGAGCCAGGCGACCGCCTGCTCCGAGGGCAGGGTGAGGAGCAGGTACGCCACCGCTGCTCCCAGGTACACCGGCGTGTACTGGGCGGTATCGGTGACGACCCGCTCGACGCTGGCGCTCAGGTTGGGGACGGAGATGATGGTGGCCAGGGCCGAGTTCTTGATAAGCGCGATGAAAATGCTCCCGAGGGGCTGAACGACCGTCCGCAGAGCCTGAGGGAGGACGACGGCGATCATCGACTGGGGAAAGGTCATGCCCAGCGAGCGGGCCGCCTCGGCCTGGCCGCGTGACACCGAGTTGATCCCGGCTCGGACCGCCTCGGCCACGAAGGTCCCGGTGTAGGCGGCCAGGACGATGATGGCGGACGTGAACCGCGAGTACCCGATCCCGATGTTCGGGAAGCCGAAGTAGAACAGGATGATCAGGAGGGCGAGCGGCGTGTTGCGGATGAGGTTGACGTAGGTCGTTCCCAGGAACTGCAGCGGGGGGACCGGGCTCACCCTGAATGCCGCGGTGACGACACCGATGGCGAAGGCGAAGGCGAAAGACACCAGGGTGAGCACGATCGTGCCCTGGGTCCCCTTGAGGAACTCGTCGAGGTTGTCGAGGACGACGCTCACCGGAGCGCGTTGGCGGTTACGGCGTGGTGGTCGTTGTCGTTGTCGACGTGGTAGACGTTGCGGTCGTCGAGGAGGTCGTCGTGGCCGCCGCCGCGGTCGATGCGTAGCGGTCGACCGGAGGCGGCTGCGGCACGCTGATTCCCGACTTGCCGAGGGTCGAGTCGAAGGCCGCCTTCCAGGTGCCGTCCTGGTAGGACCTCTCGAGCACGTCGTTGATGAAGTCGCGGAAGACGTCGTCCGGCTGGCCGCCCGGCTTGGCGATGCCGATGCCGTAGGGCTCGGTGCTGAACCGGTTGCCGACCACCTTGAGGGCCCGCGGGTTCTCCGAGGCGAACCCGATGAGGATGGCGTCGTCCGTCGTCACCGCGTCCGCCCGGTTGGCCAGCAGCTCGTCCTTGCAGAGCGAGTAGGTGTCGAACTCGATGAGCTGGGCTTGGGGCACCATCTCCCGGATTCGCTGCGCCGGTGTGGAGTTGCGAACGCTGCAGACGCGCTTGCCGGCTAGGTCGCTGGCCTGCCGGATCGAGTTGTCGTCCGCCCTGACGAGGATGTCCTGGGCGGCCACGTAGTAGGGCCCGGCAAAGTCGACTCGCCGCTTGCGGGCGTCGTTGATCGTGTACGTGGCGACAACGATGTCGACCGTCCCGTTCTCGAGGAACGCCTCACGATTGGGCGACGTCGTCTCCCGGAACTCCATGTAGCGGGTGGCGTCGGCCGGCCTGCCCCCGAAGATCGCCGCGGCCACGATCTTGGAGATCTCGACGTCGAAGCCCTCGACCTCGTTGGTCAGCGGGTTCTTCTGGCCCAGGCCGGGCTGGTCGAACCTCGTGCCGACCACGATTCTGCCCTTGGCCTGGATCTTGGCCATCGTGCTGTCCGACGGGAACGTAGGCCGGCCAAGGGTCGTTTCCGTCGTCTGCCCGCCACCAACGGCGGGATCGTCGTCGTCGTCTCCGCACGCGGTTGCCACCAGGGCCAGCACCAGCATGACCGGCACCAGCGACCAGGCGCGTTTGCGTATCAATGTTCCTCCTCTAATGAGCCAGGATCTTGGACAGGAAATCCCGGGCCCGCTCGGACTCGGGATTGGCAAAGAACTGCTCCGGGGACGCCACTTCCACGATCCGGCCGCCGTCCATGAACGCCACGCGGCGGGCTGCCGAGCGGGCGAAGCCCATCTCGTGGCTGACGACGACCATCGTCGTGCCTTCCCGGGCCAGCTCCACCATCACATCGAGTACTTCTTTGATCATCTCAGGGTCAAGGGCCGAAGTGGGCTCGTCGAACAACATCAACTTCGGGCCCATGGCCAGGGCGCGGGCGATGGCCGCCCGCTGCTGCTGGCCGCCCGAGAGCTCGGCCGGGTACTGGTGGGCCTTCTCGGCGATCCCGACCCGCTCAAGCAGCTTCATGGCCTGCTCCCGGGCCTTGTCCTTGGACATCTTGCGAACCTTGATCGGGCCGAGTGTGACGTTCTGTAGGACGGTCTTGTGGGCGAAGAGGTTGAACGACTGGAACACCATGCCGATGTCGGCACGGAGGCGCGCCAGAGATCGCCCTTCCTCGGGAAGCGGCTTGCCGTCGAAGGTGATCGTGCCCTTGTCGATCGGCTCCAAGCGGTTGATGGTGCGGCACAGGGTGGACTTGCCGGAGCCGGACGGGCCGATGACGACGAGCACCTCACCCCGGTGGATGGCGAGGTCGATGTCCCGGAGGACGTGCAGCTCTCCGAACCACTTGTTGACCTTGTCCAGGACGACGAGGGGTCTGCCGTCAGCCTGACCGATGTTCTCTTGTTCGTTGTCTGCCAACGTTCCCCTCGCCCAAAGGGTAACCGAACCCGGTCAGTAGATCGGGGTTCCGCCGAGCGGCCAAGCCCGTGAGTCCGAGCATCACGATCGCTCCCCCGGTGGCGGCGGCGATCAGCAGCCGGCGCCGGGCGGCGCCTCGGCACGCGTTGTCGCGGGCCAGCTCGTAGAGAGTCGCCCCTTGCGACTGAGAGTTGAACGTACGTAAAGGTGACCCACACACAGCGGTGGTGTCAGGGGGGGACAGAACGGGGTCCAGCTGGCGGAGGCGGAGGAGCGGGTCAGCCCCGAAGTCGGTGCCGACGGGGATCAGGGCGAAGACCACGGCCAGGACGACGCCGAGGGCGCACACGAGCACCCACACCTTCCGGGGCAGGGTCAGCAGCAACAGGTGCTATCGCGCCTGGAGCTCGCCGATGACCTCGGGACGGCGGGTGATCGACCGAGCGATCTCGAGGCGCTCCGCCAGATCGGGCGCGGTGAAACCGAATGCGCCGGACGGGAACGTCACCCGGTCATTAGCCGCCGTGATCACGACTGAGCCCTCCTCCACGCCGATTCTCTCCACCCACTCCCAACGGATGAGGGTTCGGGCGTCACCGGGGCCAAAGCAGGACACGCCGTGGAGATCGACGCGGAAGCGGATCCTGGGACCGAACGGACGCGAGCGCATCACGTGCTCGGCCACCCGCATTGCCACGGGTTCACAGTAGTGCTCCGGCCGGGAAGCCCCCTAGCTCGGATGGAGGCCGGCCAGGCGGGCTGCCTCCTCCAGGTCCAGGGGCGAGTTGACATTGAGCGTCGCCTCCGGCCCGAGGTCGACCACGGCCACGGCGCGGGGCAGAAGTCGGCTGGCCGCTTCTCCCGCACTACCCCACCGGTGGACTGCCCGGCCCAGGGCGGGGGCGCGGTAGGCGGCCAGCAGCGGGTTCGGGCGCCCGGCATGGTCGGCCGCGGTCATCGCCTCGCTGGCCGGATCGGCAGCGAGTCCGTCCCGCAGCCGGCGCAGGGCGGCGGATGTCAGCAGGGGCAGGTCTCCGGCCAGGACGAGTACCACTTCAGGGTGGTCCAAGTGGCGTAGGCCGGCGGCGATGGCCGGCAGCGGACCCCCGCCGGGCGTGGACTCCTGGACGAACTCGACTCCGGGAACGGCAGTCGGACGCTCGGGACCCACGGCCACGACCTGGCCGCTCACCCCAGCCGCGGCCTCGAGGACCCGGTCGAGCAACGTGGCCCCCGCCACCCGCAGGACGAGCTTGTCCGTGCCACCCATGCGCCGGGCCATGCCCCCGGCGAGCACGATGGCCGCCGTTCGGTCAGCCAACCTCGACCCGTTCGGCATCCGGCGCCAGACGGTAGCCCCGACCGGACACGGCTTGGATGGCGCTTCCGCATCGGCCCAGGCGCCGCCGCAACCGCCCGACGGCCACCTCCAGCAGGTGGGGGTCGACGTTGGGTGATCCCCATACACGCTGGAGGAGCGCTTCCCGGGACACCAGCGCTCCCGGTGTCGTGGCCAGCAGCTCGAACACGCCTCGCTCGCGCGGGGTGAGAACCCCTCGCTGGCCGTCGACGACGATGGCGGAACCCTGGACCACCAGCTCGCAGCCACCCAGGCGGAGCTCCTTGCGTTGGGACGCGAAGTGGTCGCTGAGAGCGCGCACCAGCAGCCCGAGCCGGCCCACGTCAGGCGCCAGCGGGGCCTCGACCCCCTCCTGCCTGGCCCCTTCCGCGCACACCGGCCCGACACAGGCTGCCACCACCTCACCGTTCAGGGCGCGTCTCAGCTGACCGTCCAGCTCCTGCTCGGCGGCGATGGCGAAGAGGTTGTGCACGGCAGGAGCGCTGGTGAAGGTGATGGCGTCCACCCGCCCGTCGCACACTGCCTCGAGCAGCCGGTTGGCAGGCGCCTTGTCCTCCGGGAGACGCCACCGGTAGACCGGCACCTCGACCACGTCCGCGCTTACGCCGGCCAGGATGGTGGTCAGCTCCGGCGTCTCCATGCCGTACTGCTGGATCACCACACGACATCCGGCCAGCGGTTCGGACAGGAGGATGGCCAGCACATCGTCCATGCGCTCGGTCGACGAGCGGGCCCAGACCTCCAACCCGGCGGCTTGGACAGCGCCGGCGGCCTTTGGGCCACGGGCAACGATCTTCGCCGTCGCGAGGGCCGCTACCAGCGTCTTCCCCAGCCCCCAGGTGTCGGCCGTCTCCATCCAGGCCCGCATGCCGATCCCGGTCGTGGCGACGACGTAGTCGGGCGGTTCGGCAATCACCTGTTGCGTCCGGCGACGGAGCTCCTCGTCGCAGTCGAGGTAGAGGGTGGTGATGCTCGGACCGTGGAGGACCGACGCGCCGCGGCGCTCGAGCAGCTCCGCCTGCTCCTGCCAGCGGCGGTCGGCGGTGACTCCTACGACGAAGCCTTCGAGGGGACGCATCAGTACGGGCATTGTCCGACCATTCTGTGAACGATTGGTATGGCGGCTGTGCCACCCGTGCAAACACCGCCTGAACCCAGGCTGACCATTCAGGTTCTCCTCACACCGTCTCGACCGGCTGTGTGAGCGTTTGGTCTTCGTTCTTTTACATGCCCGCAACTCACGCAACACACGCCGCCGCTTTGCTGAATGCATGGCCACCAAGGGGTTCCGGCAGGCTGGTCACCCCCCCAGCCTCGCCGCCGCACTGCTTCACTTCGACGTCTCGTTCATGGTGTGGGTCCTCCTCGGAGCCCTGGGTGCGTACGTCGCCGCCGACCTGAACCTCACGTCCGCTCAGAAGGGCCTCATGGTCGCCGTTCCCCCGCTCGGGGGGGCCGCCTTCCGGCTGATCATCGGCTCTCTGTCGGAGCGCGTGGGGATCAAGCGGACGGGCCTCGTCACCCTCGCCCTCACGGTCGTGCCTCTGGCGTGGGGCGCCTTCGCTGGAGGCACCTACGCCCAGGTCCTCGGCATCGGCCTTCTGCTCGGTGTTGCCGGCGCCAGTTTCGCCGTCGCCCTCCCCCTGGCCGGCTACTGGTACCCGCCCGAGTACCGGGGTCTCGCCCTCGGCATCGCTGGCGCCGGCAACTCCGGCACCATCATCGCCGCCCTCGCCGCGCCCCGGATCGCCGACCACGTCGGGTGGCACGCCACGTTCGGGTTCGCTGTGATCCCTGTCGCCCTGGCCTGGGTCGGGTTCGCCCTGCTGGCCAAGGAGCCGCCCCGCCCGGTCGGCGCCCGCTCGGACACGCGGGTTTCGGCCAGCCTCCGGCTGCTCAATGAGAGTGACGCGCGCTGGCTGTGCACCTTCTATCTGGTGACCTTCGGCGGTTTCGTCGGCCTGGCCGCCTACCTCCCCATCTTCTTCGTGGACCGGTTCGGCCTGGCCAAGGTGTCGGCCGCGGGATACGCGGCGGTCTGTGCCGCCGCCGGTTCGTTCCTTCGCCCGCTCGGGGGCGGGCTGGCCGACCGCTGGGGAGGGACGCGAGTGCTGTCAGGGGCGATGTTCGCCGTGTCCGGCCTGGCCGCCATTCTGACCCTGCTCCCCGGTTTGGGCGTGACCGTGCTCGTCCTGTTCGTCATCCTGGGGGCCTTGGGTGTCGGGAACGGCGCCGTGTTCCAACTCGTCCCGCAGCGGTTCCCGTCCCGCATCGGCGCAGTGACTGGCCTGGTGGGGGCGGCGGGCGGGGTCGGTGGGTTCCTCCTCCCGTTCGCCTTCGGTTCTCTCGAGGGCCTGACCGGGAGCTTCGCCGCCGGGTTCCTCGTGCTGGCGATGGCCGTCTTCGCCGCCTCGGTGACCGTCGTGCGCCGGGACCGCCCGTGGCGTCGGGACGTCCTCGACCTGGAGCTGGCGGCAGCGTGAGCTCACCCATCCAGTTCGAGCTGGGCGCGGCCGGGCGGCGGACGTTGGTCGTCGTCGGCAACGGCATGGTCGGCCACAAGCTTCTCGAAGTCCTGGTCGAGCGGGGCGCGACCGCCGAGTGGGACATCGTCACGTTCTGCGAGGAGGGGCGACTGGCCTACGACCGGGTCGGCCTCAGCACCTTCTTCTCGGGTACCACCGCCGAGGAGCTGTCACTCGTCGCCCCCGCCTTCTTCGACTGTGCCGGGTTGAAGGTCCACGTTGGAGATGCGGTCGTCGCCATTGACCGGGAGGCGTGCGAGGTCGTCTCCGCCAAGGGCGTCCGGGTGCCGTACGACGCGCTCGTGCTGGCCACGGGCTCGTACCCGTTCGTCCCCCCGATCCCGGGCAACGACGCCGCCGGCTGCTTCGTGTACCGAACGCTGGACGATCTGGAGGCGATCCGGGAGTACGCCGACGGGTGCCGGGTCGGCGCCGTGGTGGGCGGCGGCCTCCTCGGGCTGGAAGCGGCCAACGCCCTGCGCAACCTCGGTCTCGAGACCCACGTGGTCGAGTTCGCTCCCCGCCTCATGCCCGTTCAGGTCGACGACGGCGGCGGTGCCGCCCTCCGCCGGCGGATCGAGGACTTGGGCGTGCGCGTGCACACGTCGATGCAGACGGCCGAGATCGTCGCCGACGCCGACGGCCGGGTGGAACGGATGCGCTTCGCCGACCCACGTGGCCCGAACGCCGTGGAGGGCGATCCTGCACCCGACGACCTCGAGACGGACGTCATCGTGTTCTCCGCCGGGATCCGTCCCCGCGACGAGCTGGCACGGGGTGCCGGCCTGGACATGGGCGAGCGAGGGGGCGTGGTGGTCGACGAGGCGTGCCGCACCTCCGACCCTCGCATCTTCGCCATCGGTGAGTGCGCGCTTTCCGGGGGGCGCATCTACGGCCTGGTCTCCCCCGGCTACCAGATGGCACGCGTCGTCGCCGACCGCGTCCTCGGTGGGGACGCCACCTTCGTGGGCGCAGACATGTCCACCAAGCTCAAGCTGATGGGCATCGACGTCGCCAGCTTCGGCGACGCCTTCGCCACGACGCCGGGGGCGGAGTCGATCACCTTCTCCGATCCGGTGGCCAAGGTGTACAAGAAGCTCGTCGTCACCGGAAGCGGAAAGTGCCAGGTGCTGGGCGGAGTCCTCGTCGGCGACGCCTCCATGTACCAGACGCTCCTCCAGATGGCTCGAGGCGAGATGCCAACGCCAGAGCATCCGGAGGAGCTGATCTTTCCGGCCCGCTCCGGCACCGGCGCGCCGGTCGTCGGTGTGGGCGCGCTGGCCGGAACGGCGATGGTCTGCACCTGCAACAACGTGACCAAGGACGCCATCTGTACCGCCATCGCTTCGGAGGGGCTGACCGACACGACCGGCGTCAAGGCGTGCACCAAAGCGGGGACCGGCTGCGGCGGGTGTGTGCCGCTCGTGACCGAGCTGCTGAAGGACGAGCTGCGCAAGGCCGGGGTCGAGGTCTCCAACCGGCTGTGCGAGCACTTCGCCTACAGCCGCCAGGAGCTGTTCGACATCGTGCGGGTTCACCGGCTGACCTCGTTCTCCGAGGTGCTGGCCGCCCACGGGAGCGGCCTCGGCTGCGAGATCTGCAAGCCGGCGGTCGCCTCCATGTTCGCCTCCCTCGGCAGCGGTTACATCCTCGAGGGCGAGCAGGCCAGCCTCCAGGACACCAACGACCACTTCCTGGCCAACCTCCAGCGCGACGGCACGTACTCCGTGGTCCCCCGGGTGCCAGGCGGCGAGATCATGCCCGACCAGCTCATCACCATCGGCGAAGTGGCCAAGGAGTTCGGGCTCTACACCAAGATCACCGGCGGCCAGCGCATCGACCTGTTCGGCGCTCGCGTCGACCAGCTGCCCCACATCTGGAAACGCCTGATCGACGTGGGGATGGAGTCGGGCCACGCCTACGGCAAAGCCCTGCGCACGGTGAAGTCGTGCGTGGGCAAGACGTGGTGCCGCTACGGCGTGCAGGATTCCACCACCCTGGCCATCGACCTCGAGCTCCGGTACCGGGGCCTCCGCTCTCCCCACAAGCTCAAGGCCGCCGTCTCCGGATGCAGCCGCGAGTGCGCCGAGGCTCAGGGGAAGGACTTCGGGGTCATCGCCACCGAGAAGGGGTGGAACGTCTACGTGTGCGGCAACGGGGGCATGCGCCCCCAGCACGCGGTGCTGCTGGCGTCCGACGTCGACCGGGACACGGTGTTCCGGTACCTCGACCGCTTCCTGATGTTCTACATCCGCACCGCCGACCGCCTCGAGCGCACGGCGGTGTGGTTCAACAAGCTGGAGGGTGGCATCGGCTACCTGCGGCGGGTGATCATCGACGACGCCCTCGGCATCTGCGACGAGCTGGAAGCAGACATTGCCCGTCACGTGGAGACCTACCAGTGCGAGTGGAAAGCGACCGTCGGAGACCCCGAGCGCATGGCTCGCTTCCGCACGTTCGTCAACTCCGACGATCCCGATCCCAACGTCGTCTTCGTCACCGAACGCGGCCAGCCGCGGCCCGCCTACCACCACGAGAAGTCGGATCCCGCCCTCGTGGCGGCCAGCACGGGAGTCGAACGCTGATGGCCCTGCTCGAAGCCCCCTCCTCCACGTGGACCGACGTGTGCGAGCTGGACCAGATCCTGCCCAACCGAGGCGTGTGTGCCCTGGTGGGCGGCGTGCAGGTGGCCGTCTTCCGGGTTTGTCACGGGACCGAGGAGCACCTGTTCGCCGTCTCGAACTTCGACCCCTTCAGCCGGGCCTTCGTGCTATCGCGGGGGATCGTGGGCTCGAAGGGCGGCCGGCTCACGGTCGCCTCGCCGGTGTACAAGCAGAACTTCGACCTGCAGACGGGCGAGTGCCTCGACGATCCGTCTGTGTGCATCCCCACCTTCCCCGCCCGCGTTGTCGACGGCCGGGTGCAGGTGGGTGGTCCGTGACCGGCCCGGAAGTCCGGTCCCAGCCCACATTTACTGGAACGCGATCGGAGACGGTGACCCCGTGACCCTCGTCTCCGAGCAGACGGCTTCGGCGACCATCTCCCAGCCGGTCGCCTTCACGCGGCGCCGACCGGTTCCCGGCATCAGCGAGCGGGGGCCGGACCTCCTCCCCCTGGAGCCGGGTGAGCAGTACCGGTTCACCTTCGCCATGGACGCGTGCGTGGGCTGTCACTCCTGCGAGGTCGCCTGCGCCGAGCAGAACGACACCCCGGTCGACGCCCAGTGGCGCCGAGTGGGCGAGCTCGAGGGCGGGTCGTTCCCCGACACCCGGCGGTTCAGCCTTTCCATGGCCTGCAACCACTGCCTGGAGCCGACGTGCTTGGCCGGCTGCCCCACCAACGCCTATGAGAAGCTGGCCAACGGCATCGTCGTGCACCACCCCGACGAGTGCGTGGGCTGCGAGTACTGCATCTGGAACTGCCCCTACGAGGTCCCGGTTTTCAACAAGGCCAAGCGCATCGTCTCCAAGTGCGACATGTGCCGGCCCCGGATCGAGGAGGGTCAGAGCCCGGCCTGCGTGCTGGCCTGCCCGACCAAGGCCATCGGCGTCGAGCCGGTCAGCACCGAGGCCTGGCGCCTCGATCACCGTGGCGCGGATGCTCCCGGGCTGCCCCCCTCGGACATCACCGTCTCCACGACTCGCATCACCGTTCCCGCTGGCGTGGCAGACGACGAGCAGATGGTGCCGGCCAACGCCCACCGGATCCGTCCGGAAAAGCCGCATTGGCCCCTGATCTTCCTCACCCTGCTGACCCAGCTCTCGCTCGGGACGCTCGCGGCCACCGTCCTCCTTGACCTGGTACGTGCCGGATCGGGCACGCTGGCCGGCGCGGCGCGCGCCGCCTTCGTCGCCGGCGCGGTGGCGCTCGCCGCTTCGCTGCTCCACCTCGGGCGACCGGAGCGAGCGCTCAAGGCACTGCGCAACCTGAAGACCTCGTGGCTCAGCCGGGAGGTGGCGCTCTTCTCGGCCTTCTCCCTCCTGTCCTTCGCCTATGCGGCCCTTCCCGTCCCGCCCATCGGCGTTGCGGCGGTCGCCCTCGGGGCAGCGGGGGTGTACGCCAGCGCCCGGCTGTACCTGGTTCCCGCCCGTCCGGTCTGGAACTCCCGGCGGACCCCAGTGGCCTTCTTCGCCACCGCTGCCGCGACGGGACCAGTGCTCGCCCTGCTCTCCCTCGACCGGGGTCAGCTGACCCCGGCGTGGATCGCCGTCCTGCTGGCCGTCGCCACCGCAGGCTGCCTGGCTCAGGTGGCAGTGCAGATCCAGCTGCTGGCCGCGCTGAAGGGCAAGGCCGACGTCCAGCATCGGGGGACGGCGGACCTTCTCCGGGGACGCTTCCGGATGCTGCTCACCGGCCGGGTGGCGGCCGCCGCGGCCGCGGTCCTCTTCCTCACCTCCACCTTCGAGGTCCCACTCGCCGCGCCGGCGGCCGGAGGGCGCTTGGTGGGTGCGCTCTTCGTGATCGGCTTGGGCGAGCTGGCCGGCCGCTACCTGTTCTACGTGACCGTCGTGCCCTACCGGGTCGCCGGGAGCTTCTTCACCAGCCGATGACCCGGCCGAGGGGGACGGGCGTGGCCAGGCTGCTCGGCCTGTCCGACCGACGGGACGAGCCGGGCTACGCGTCCGACGAGCTGGGCGGCGTGATGAATGCGAGCCGCCGTCCCGACCGCTGGGTGCGCACGACGTGCGGCTACTGCTCGGTCGGCTGCGGCATGCTGCTCGGCGTCCGCGGCAACCAAGCGGTCAGCGTCATGGGCGACCCGGACCATCCGGTGAACGACGGACGCCTCTGTCCTAAAGGGCTGGCCGAGCACCACGTCATCGCCGCCGACGGCCGGCTCCTCGCCCCCCAGATACGCCGGCGTCAAGGCGGTCCCCAACAAGCGGTGACCTGGGACGAGGCGATCGGTGCCACCGTCGGCGAGTTCGGGCGGCTCTTGTCCGAGTACGGTCCCGACGCCGTCGCCGTCCTCTCCACCGGGCAGCTGGTGACCGAGGAGTTCTACGCCCTCGGCAAGCTGGCCCGGCTCGGCTTCGGCATCCGCCACTACGACGGCAACACCACCCTGTGCATGTCGAGCGCCGTGGCCGGCTACAAGCGGAGCTTCGGCAGCGACGGCCCGCCGGGCTCCTACGCCGACCTCGACGCCGCCGACTGCATCCTCCTCTTCGGGGCCAATATCGCCGACAACCACCCGTTGCTCGCCCCTCGGGTGCTGAACAACGACCGAGCCACCGTGATCGTGGTCGACCCACGGGTCACGAAGACGGCGATGATGGCCGACCTCCATCTGCCGGTTCGGCCGCGCACGGATATCACCCTGCTCAACGGGATGCTCAAGCTCCTCATCGACGAGGACCTGATCGACCACGAGTACGTGCAGGCGCATACCGAAGGCTTCGCCGACCTGGCGGCCCATGTCGCGTCCTACGACCTCGATCGGGTGGCGGCCGAATGCGGGGTTCCCGCCCAAGCGATCCGCCGGGCGACGCTCGCCTTCGGTCAGGCCGAGCGGGCCTTCGTCGGCTGGACCATGGGAGTGAACCACTCGGTCCAGGGCACGGAGACGGTCACGCTCCTCAACTCCCTCTGCCTGGTCACCGGGAACCTTGGCCGCCCAGGTGCGTCGCCCTTCTCGATCACCGGCCAGTGCAACGCCATGGGGACCCGCGAGGCGGGGGGAACGGCGTCGTTGCCGGGGTACCGCAAGTACGAGTCGGACGCCGACCGCGCCGAGCTGGCTCGGCTGTGGAACGTACCTCTCGACCGCATCCCGACGGAGCGAGGGCGCGCCTATCCGGACATCATCGACGGGGTCCTCGACGGCACGATCAAGGGGTTGTGGATCATCGCCACCAACCCGCCCGTCTCGTTCCCCAACCGAGGCCGCCTGGAGCGCGCCCTTCGCAACCTCGATCTGTTGGTCGTGCAGGATGGGTTCGAGACGCCGAC
>JALZEC010000400.1 GCA_030862235.1 Actinomycetota bacterium
CGTTGGTGTTCTCGTTGGTGCCCCGCTGCCATGGGCTGTGTGGGTCGCAGAAGTAGATCTCCAGGCCGGTGTCGATTCGGAGCTGGGCGTGCTGAGCCATCTCGGCGCCCTGATCCCAGGTCAACGATTGGCGAAGCTGCTGCGGCAGCGTGCTGATGGCCTCAGCGATGGCGTCCCGCACCGCGTCGGCGCCATGACCGGCCAACGCCGGACCGTTCTTGGCTCTCGGTTCGCTGCCGTGACCGTCCATGCGAGGCAGGTGCAACAGCAGCGTGAACCGAGTGGTCCGCTCGACGAGCGTGCCGATTGCGGAGCTATCGAGGCCGAGGATCAGGTCACCCTCCCAGTGGCCGGGCACGGCGCGGTCGTCCGCCTCGGCGGGTCGTTCGCTGATCAAGATGCCCGGAGTGACGAACTTCTTGCCACGTCCACGTGTCCGCGCTTGAGGAACACGGAGAGCTCGGCCGGTCCGCAGGCACGCCACCAGCTCGCGCTTGAGCGCACCACGACCCTGCACGTAGAGCGCCTGGTAGATCGCTTCTGCGGTGTTTCTGACTTCGCGCGACAGATCGGCGTGGAATCAGACCACATCGTTAGGCTCCGGGCTGTTGGTTGATCGGCGTGCGGCTCGCCGTTGCTGGTCAGCTCTGGCGAGTCCTTCTCGGCGTGATTGGCGGATCGCTGCTCCTCTTCCCGCGTGCTCATCGTCGGGCGTCACGTAGCCCACCGCGGCATGCAGCCGGACGCTGTTGTACTCGACCCTGACCCGTTCCAGCTCGAGGGTGAGCACCTCGGGATCGGTGATGGTCTCCAGGTGCGGCCACTCCGCTTTGATGTGCCCGAAGAAGCTCTCGATGGGCGCCTGGTCGGTGGGGACTCCGGGACGGCCGAAGTGCTGAGCGATCGAGCACAGCGCCATGAACGCCTTGGTCACGTCGGCGGTCATCGGCGCACCGTTGTCGGAGACCGCGAGCAGGATGGGCAGCGCCACCGCGTCGGGGAGCTCGCCGGTGTCGAGGCGGTCCTCGACGTGGTCGATTAGCCCCTCGCCCTCGAGGGCGGCCAGGAACACCACCTGGGCCTGCGTCGCCGTCTCCTCGGGCGAGAGCAGCGTGGTGACCCACTTGCGACTGACCAGGTCCACTATGGCGAAGCAGTTCGGGGCCCGCCGGCAACGGCCGAAGTGCGTCACGTCCCACCCCCACACCTGATTGGGGCGGTACTCGACCCACTCGGGCCACGGCCGGCGCACCGAGGGCCCGGGACGGGACGGCGGAGCGGGCAGCCCGACGTCGTGAGCAGCCAAGACGCGTCGCACGGTGGAGGGAGCGACCCACACCTGGTGGGTGTAGGAGCCCCGGTGGGCGAGCTTGCGGTGGCTGCGGTCGATCTCGCCCCACTGCTCGGCGAGGACGAGGATGGCCTCGACCTCCCAGTTGAGGAGACCGTGGATGGGGTTGCCGCCGGGGGCATCGTCGTCGAGGGCGCCGGCGGTCCGCCGCCCCTGCCACCGCCAGACCCGGCGGCGGTCGATCTCGAGCACCGCACACACCCGGGCCATCGACCAACCCGCGGCCATCGCCTCGTCCACGATGGCCAGCAGTTTGTCCTTGGCGGCCCCGTCGACGCGTGCCGGGACCGGGCCGCTCAGCCCCAGGCCGCTTTTCCCCGCAGGGCGACCAGCTCGATCGACAGCTCCACGACGGTGGCCTGCAGCCGGGCGTTCTCCGCGTTGAGGCGGGCCACCTGGGTCACCTCCCGGGCGTCGCGAGGCCTTCCCGGATGAGATGCCTGAAGGGCGGCTATGGCCCCGTCCTTGGCTGTCTTGCGCAGCCTCATGATCGTCCCCCGGTCGACGCCGGCCTCGAGCGCCGCCTGCTCGGTCGTCAGCTCGCCGGTGAGGACCTTCAGCCAGATCTCGTACTTCTGCTCGGCCGACAGGAACCGCTTCGGTCGTCGCTTCGGGGACGGGGTTTCGGGCATGAGCGCTCCTTGTGCTCGTGCCCGGACACCTCAGCAGATGTGGTGTGTTTTCTCGCGGATCCTGTCGCGCGAAGTCAGGCGCAACGGAGATGGGTGACCACGGTGGTGTTCTCGGTGTCGCCCAGCCACAGGCCCACGGGCACCTTGGTGCCGTCGGCGCAGATGGCCAGGGCCACCACGCAGCACTGTTCGGCGAAGATCACGCCGTCGACCATGAGGGCGGCCACGGTGAGCTCGGAGAGGTCCCGACTCATGAGCTCGTCGAGGGCGGTCTTGGTCTTGGCCACGAAGCGACGGCTGACCGCCGAGCGTGACG
>JALZEC010000408.1 GCA_030862235.1 Actinomycetota bacterium
CCCCCGCCTTCTCTGTAGGTCCGATCGCCGAGCGGGCCGGGCAACACCGCTACCGTCACGGGGTCGGTGATTCCCCGTTGACCCCCCCGTCGGCTGACGCTGCGACGACGTCCGTCTACACGGACGGCGCGTGCTTGGGGAACCCGGGTCCGGGGGGGTGGGCATGGGCCGTCCCCGGTGGCCGGTTCGCCAGCGGCGCGGAACCCCACACCACCAACCAGCGCATGGAGATCGCCGCCGCGTCGGAGGCGGTGCGGAGCCTCGACGGGCCGCTGGAAGTGGTCAGCGACTCCACGTACGTCGTCAACTGCTTCCGGGACGGGTGGTGGCGCGGGTGGCTGGCCCGCGGCTGGAAGACCACGGCCAAGCAGCCGGTGGCCAACCGGGATCTCTGGGAGCCGCTCATCGAGGCCTACCGGGCGAACCCGGAGCGGGTCCGGTTCCGGTGGGTGAAGGGGCACAGCAACGACCGCTTCAACGACTTGGTGGACCGTCTGGCGGTCGAAGCGGCCCGCACCCAGACCGGCCGCACCGGCGAGGGCATGCCGGACGACCTGGGCCCGGCCGACCTCCCGAGGGCGGGCGGGAACCGGGACGACCGCGTGCCCGCCGGGTTCCGGCTCGTGGTGGGCGGGCACCGGCCGCCCGAGCTCGGGGGCTACCAGGCCAATTCCGTCACCGACCGGCTCAAGACCAAGCTCGCCGAGCTGCTGGCCGCCGAGCGGGAGCTCCACCCCGACGTCGTCGTGCTGACCGGTCTCGGCCTGGGTGCCGAGCAGCTGGCGGCTGAAGCGGCGGAGGCGGCCGGCGTGCCCTACGTGGCCGTCCTGAGCTACCCCGACCAGGAGGCGCCGTGGCCGCCGGAGGCACAGCGCCGCTACGCGCGCCTGCTGGCCGGAGCCGAGAGCCACGTCCTCCTCCAGAAGCGGCGACCCGAGAACCGCCAGCAGGCGGCGGCTGCCCTCCGCCGTCGCGACGCCTGGCTCGCCCGCAACGCCGACGAGGCAGTCGTGGTGTGGGATCGGGACGAACCCCTCGTCGGCCGTCTGGTCCGCTCGCTCCAGGACGCGCTGGGCGAGGAGCAGGTCATGATCCTGGAACCGGCGCCAGTCGGCTGACGGGAAGCCGGTCGGCTACGACGCACACCACGTCGTCCCGCAGCTCCCGCAGCTGGGCCAGGAAGGTCGGTCGGGAAAGCTCCATGGCGCCCATGGAGGCCAGGTGCGTTGTCGGGAGCTGCACGTCGATCACGACCCCTCCCGCCTCAGCCCACCGGTGGCACAGGTCGACGAGGGCGACCTTGGAGGCGTTGGGCACCCGGTGGAACATCGACTCACCGGTGAAGCAGCGGCCGATGCGCACTCCGTAGATCCCGCCGATCAGGATGTTCCCGTCCCACACCTCCAGGCTGTGCGCCCAGCCCCGGCGGTGGAGCCGCCCGTAGGCCCGACGCATGTCCTTGGTGATCCACGTGCCCTCGTCGGCCGGGCGCTGGGCGCAGGCGGCGACCACGGCGTCGAAATCGGCGTCCACTGTCGTCTCCCACCCGCACGTCCGCAGGAAGCGGCGCAGGGAGCGAGAGACGTGCACGCCCCGCGGGTCGATGACGGCCCGGGGGTTGGGCGAGAACCAGGGCAGGGGCATGCCCGGGTGGGGCCAGGGAAAGACGCCCCGGCGGTAGGCGTCAACCAGGGTCTCCGTCTCCAGGTCGGCGCCCACGGCCAGGAAGCCGCTGTCGTCGAGGTCGGCCTCCTCGGCCGCCGGGTCCGGAAGCCGCCAACGCGACGGTCGTAGCGGTTGCGGCGGCTGCACCCGGCCGTGCGGCTCCATCGACCACATAGTCCGACCACATAGTCTCGCCCCCGGATGGGCGACCGGTGCGCAGCGGACACGGGCGGCACCTTCACCGACCTGGTGGCCGACGACGGCCGTATCGCCAAGGTGCTCTCCACCCCCGACGACCCGGCCCGGGCGGTGCGGGAGGGACTCGAGGAGCTCGTCTCCCAACCCCCCGACTCGCTCGCCCACGGCACGACGGTCGCCACCAACGCCCTGCTCGAGCGGCGCGGCGCCCGCGTGGCTCTGGTGACCAACGCTGGGTTCGCCGACGTGATCGAGATCGGCCGGCAGGACCGCCCGTCCCTCTATGACATCTGGGCCGACCGTCCCGAGCCCCTGGTTCCCCGCCACCTGCGGCTCGAAGTTGCCGGACGGCTCGACGCCGCGGGCGAGGAGCTGGAAGCGGTCGACCTCGAGGGGCTGCCGGACGTGCCCGACGAGGTCGAGGCCGTGGCCGTGTCCCTCCTGCACGCCGATCTGAACCCGGCTCACGAGCAGGCGGTGGCCGACGCCCTGGCCCGGCGGGGGCTGGACGTGACCTGCTCGCACGAGGTGTCGCCCGAGTTCCGCGAGTACGAGCGGACGGTGACGACAGTGGTCAACGCCTACCTCCGTCCCCGCTGCCGCCGCTACCTGCGGTCAGTGGGCGACCTGGCCGGCGACGTCCTCGTCATGACGTCGGCCGGCGGGCTGATCCCCGCGGACGAGGCGGCCGACCTCCCCGTCGCCCTCCTCCTCTCCGGGCCGGCGGGAGGGGTGGTCGCCGCC
>JALZEC010000069.1 GCA_030862235.1 Actinomycetota bacterium
TCGACTGGAAGCGCTACAACCTGTACCACGTCGTGTACGAGCCGGCGCAGATGACGGCCCAGCAGCTGCACGACGGCCTCCGCCAGGCCTACCGCTGGTTCTACCAGGGCAACCGGCGCTTCCAGCGGTTCGCGCGCCACGCCCTGCACCGCGACCCCCGCTTCAACCTCGCCTTCGCCGCCGCCAACTGGAACTACCAGGTCCACTACCACGACCCGAAGGTGGCCAAGACGCCCGAGTTCGAGGCCGACCCCGAGGAAGTGGCCAAGTTGGCCCTCACCAGCGCCGCGCCGGCCCAGGAGGCGCTGAACGTCGCCTTCGCCCAGGTCGCCGACCGGGTGCCGAACGTCACCTTCCGGCCCCACAAGCCCAAGGACGCCGCTCCCGCCTCGGCCTGATCCCCGCCGTTCCCCCGGGCCCTCCTTCCCCGACGGGTCCACAAAATGCGGACCGACCGTGCCCCGACAAGGGGCTTCCGGCACATTTCGACGAGGGTGCGACACTTTCCGCTGTGATGGGCCGACGGCGCCGAGCGAAGGCCCAGGGCGGTCCGAGCGCCCATCCCGGACCTGCCTCCACCGCCGTCCGCGACCCCGTGTCCGGGTGGACCGCCTGCCTTCCCGACGCCACCGCCGGGCCCCTCTGGGCCGAACCCTTCGCAGAGGACCTCCGCCGGGCCTGCACCCAGGCCTTCGACGCCTTCGGCAGACCCGAGCCGGGCACACCCCTCACCCTGCCCATCAGCGTGCCCTTCGACGAGCACGGCGTCGTCGTGCTCAGCTCCGCCCCGCCCAAGCCCGACGCTCCCCGCGTGCCGGCCGAGCTGGAGCTTGTCGCCGGGTCTCCGCCCTCGACCCCGTACCGCTTCGGCCTGGCCCTGGGCCGGGTCGACCGCGAGCCGCTCCTCGTCCCCGGGCTGACCCGCGCCGAGGCCCAGGCCACCGGCGAGCCCGTCCCCCTCACCCTCTTGACCTTCGCCCTGACCGACCGAGGGATAGCCATCGCCGGCTACGACGCCGACAGCCGGGTCGCCCCCCTGGCGCTGGACGAGACCACCGCCCGCGCCTTGGCCATCGCCCTGCTCATCACCATCGGGGTGAAGCTGCGGAAGGCGGGCTATTCTGGGTAGGCAGTTCTTCTCGGGAGGGTTGAACCACCAGCCCGGTCGAGAAGTCCCCGCCCTGCCTCGCGGGGACTGACCGGGCTTTGCACCGCAGCCTTCCGGCGCGGCGCGGCCGCCGCCGCCTCCGGCCCTCAGAGCGCCGGCAGCCCCTGCTCCAGCTTCAGCACCGGGTCGAACAGGTCCCCGTCCGCCTCCACCCGTGTCAGAACGTCTTCGGCCTCGAACACGAGCAGCTCCGGATCCGCCGCCTCCGCCATGCGCTCCACCTCCTCCCACCTCACGGGGGTCGACACTGTCGGCCGAGGCCGGGCCCGCAGCGAGTAGACGCAGACGGTGGTCTTCGAGTCGTCGTTCTGGCTCCAGTCGATCAGCACCTTTCCGTGCCGCAGCTCCTTCTTCATCTGGGACACCACCAGCTCCGGGTGGCGGTCCTCGAGCAGCCGGGCCACGGCATGGGCGAAGGGCTTGGTCTCCTGGTAGGTGACGGGTGTGTTCAAGGGGACGTAGAGCTGGAGCCCCTTCGATCCCGACGTCTTGGGAAAGGCCTGGATCCCCCACTCGTCGAACAGCTCCCGTAGCCAGAACGCCACCTTGGCGCACTCCACGATGGTGGCGGGCGGGCCGGGGTCGAGGTCGAACACCAGCATCGAGGGCCGCTGGAGGTCCTCTGCCCACGAGAGCGAGGTGTGCAGCTCGAGCGACGCCAGGTTCGCCACCCAGACCAGGGTGGGAAGGTCGTTGGCCAGGCAGTAGTTCACGTCGGCCTGGTTCCGCCCACTCCACACGGCCACCGTGGACACCCACTCCGGGCGGTGCTTGGGGCAGTTCTTCTCGTAGAAGAACTGCCCGTCGACCCCGTTCGGGTACCGCTTGAGGGTCAGCGCCCGCTGGCGCAGGTGGGGAAGCAGCGCCGGCGCGATCCGGGTGTAGTAGTCGACCACCTGGCCCTTGGTGAACCCCACCTCCGGGTAGAGGACCTTGTCGAGGTTCGACAGCTTGAGCTGGCGACCCTCGACCGTCACCTCCATGGTGGAGGCGGTTGCCGGGCTCACGAGGAGGACTTCGCCTTCTTCTTGCCGCCCTCGTCGGCGCCGTCGTCGTCACGGCCCTTCTTGACTGCGGCCAGGCTGGCCTCCAGGGCGGCCATGAGGTCGACCACCTTGGTCGGCTCCTCGGTGGGCTCCTCGACCACGATCTCCTGGCCGGCCGCCTTCTGCTCGATCAAGGCGAGGACCTTCTCCCGGTACTCGTCGTGGTACTTGTCCGGCTCGAACTCGGTAGTCAGGGAGTCGATCAGCTGGCGAGCCATCTTCTCCTCCCTCCCGCTGACGTCCACCTCCTCACCGGGCAGATCGAGGTCCTCGGTCGGGTTCACCTCGTCGGGGAAGAGCATCGTCTCCAGCACCAGCACGTCGTCCTTGGCCCGGATGGCGGCCAGGTACTGCTTCGTCCGCAGGACGACCCGAGCGATGCCAACCTTGTTGGTCTCCTGCATGGCCGCCCGTAGCAGGGCGTAGGCCTTCGCCCCCCCTTTGTCGGGGACCAGGTAATAGGGACGTTCGAAGAAGATCGGGTCGATCTGATCAAGGTCAACGAAGTCCTCGATGTCGATCGTCTTCGTCGCCTTTGGCTCCAGGGTCTCCAACTCCTCCGGTGTGATCGTGACGTACGTGTCCGGCCGCAGCTCGTACCCCTTGACGATGTCTTCGTACGGGACCTCCTCGCCGGTCGCCGCCGACACCCGCTTCTGCTTCACCCGGGCGTTGGTCTTGGCGTCGATCTGATGGAAGCGCACGTCCTTGGGCGAGGTGGCACTGAAGAGCTTCACGGGCACGTTCACCAGCCCGAAGCTGATGGCGCCACTCCAGATCGGTCGGGGCACGGTCTCCTCCTGTCTGAGTGCCCTGGAATTCTCCCACCACGCCGGGCCCGGCATGCCTCCCGCCCCAGGCGGGTACACCCATGCCCGTAGGTTCACTTAGGAGGCTCAAGACAAATGGGTATCGGTGTAAGTGTCTTTCTGATCGCCATCGGCGCCATCCTCGCCTTCGCCGTCAATGTGGCCGTCTCGGGCCTCGACCTGTCGACCGTGGGCTGGATCCTCATGGCCGCAGGGACGATTGGGCTCGTCGTCGCACTGGCCACGATCAACGGGTGGCCGGGCGGCCGCACCACGGTTGTCGACGACGGCTATGACGACGTGGACCGCAGGGTCGTCCGGCGTCGGGTCATCAACTGACGCATCGCACAGAAGCAACGGGCGGCGGTAGCCAAGGCGACCGCCGCCTTTTTCGCGTCAAGAGGAGCCGTTTTCTGCCCCGCCCAGGGGGGTGCGGGAATCTAGACCCCTCAGGCGTGGTTCAATTGTGATGTCCCGGGTGTCCGCCCACCCGGGGCGCCCGAGGTGGTTGAGGCGCCAGTTGCCTTCCCGCCAGGCCTGGCGCCTCCCACCCACAGGAAGCTCC
>JALZEC010000457.1 GCA_030862235.1 Actinomycetota bacterium
CTTCTCCGTCAACGCCAGCTGCTCGGCCACCGCGGCACAGTCCTCGCCGGAGAGCAGGCCGGGGTCGAAGGCGGCCAGCGAGGCACGGAGAACGCTCACCCGCTCCACCAAGCCCTCGGCCACGACACCTCCTCGAACACCTCTGGGCGCGCCCGCGCCCCTTCAGTTGAGGAGAGCCGCATCTCGCCCGGCGCCGATGGCTTGCCTCGCTTGTAGTCGAACAAGTGTTCGACTGTCAAGGCGCGCGAGAACTTACTCGGGACCTCCTCCCTCGTTCCCTCGACCGGACGGAGCGGCAGGTCGACCGTCATAGCCAGCGCGCGACTGGGGGGTGAGCGTCAGCCTCCGCTCGCCAGGTCGACCCAATGGATGCGGAAGCGGCGGCCGGGCGCCGGGCTGTAGCGGACACGTCGCTGGGTCACCCACTCGTCGAGCAGGCACTCCACCAGCAGTGGAGGCTGCCCGATCACGTCGGCTAGAGGCAGTGGCCGGTTCAGCTCGGCGGCTCGCAGTGCGGAAACGAGCCGTTCCCGTGCTCCGTCGAGATCGAAGTCGCTCCAATCCAGGTGGCGGAGAATCCCCTGATTCGTGGCGGCAAGGAGGACGACCTGTGATGGGGTGGCGGTCTGGCTGGCGATCAAGCCGCGCGCCCCCAACGCCGCCACCGCGCTGAACCACTGGTCGTGGCCCACGCCCCGCTCGAGGCACCCGGCCTCGGCGGCGATGGGATCGACGATCCGCCGGCCACTGGCCAGCGCTCGCTCCACGACCTCGCCCAGCACCACCAACTCCTCGTGGGAGAGCACGGCGGTGCACGGTATTCGGCGGAGGTCGCGCTAGGTTGAGGCGACCGTTAAGGCCGGGCCCGAGAGCCCGGCACGGAACCGAGGAGTGCCACTGTGGGTCTGCGAGAGCGCTCGGCGACGCCCCCGTTCGGGGGCGTTTTTGTTGCCCGCTCGCAGGTCATGGACGCCTCTGACCTCCGCCGGGCCGTCACGCGCATCGCCCACGAGGTGGTCGAGCGGAACCACGGCCTGGAAGGGGTCGTTCTGGTGGGGCTGCAGACGGGGGGCGCCCCGCTGGCTCGCCGGCTGGCGGAGCAGCTGCGCCAGATCGAGGGCACCGACGTGCCCGTAGGCACGCTCGACGTAGCCCTCTACCGGGACGACATCGGCATCCGGCCCGTGATCCCCCAGGCCGTCACCGACATCCCCTTCGACCTCACGGGAAAGGTCGTCGTGCTCGTTGACGACGTGCTTTTCACCGGACGCACAGTGCGAGCGGCGCTCGATGCGGTGAACGATTACGGGCGTCCCCGGGCGGTGCACCTGGCCGTGCTGGTCGACCGAGGCCACCGCGAGCTGCCCATCCGCCCTGACTACGTCGGCAAGAACCTCCCCACCCGCCGCGATGAGGTCGTCGACGTTGCGGAGGACGGGGTCCGGCTCGGGGAAGTGCAACCCCGATGACCGAACACCTGCTTTCGGTCAGCGATCTCGGGGTGGACGGGATCGAGGAGGTCCTCACCGTCACCGACTCGTTCGTGGAGGTGAGTGAGCGGGCCATCCCCAAGGTGCCGGCCCTGCGAGGCAAGACCGTCGTCTCCCTCTTCTTCGAGGAGTCGACGCGCACCCGTCTCTCGTTCGAGACGGCCGGCCGGCGGCTCTCGGCCGACGTCATGAACTTCTCCGTGTCCGGCTCGTCGGTGAGCAAGGGGGAGTCCCTGCGGGACACGGTGCAGACGATCGACGCCATGGGGGTTGACGCCCTCGTCGTACGGCATTCGTCAGCGGGCGTGCCCTGGCAGGTCGCGTCGTGGGCCCGCTGCTCGGTGATCAATGCGGGGGACGGGTGGCACGAACACCCGACGCAGGCCCTCCTCGACTGCTACACGATCCGCAAGGCGCGAGGCTCCTTGGCCGGCCTGCGCGTCGCCATCGTGGGCGACGTCAAGCACTCTCGGGTCGCTCGCTCCAACGTCCTGGCCTTCACGATGCTCGGCGCCGACGTCACCCTCGTGGCCCCGCCCACGCTCCTTCCTCCGAGCCTCGAGGGGTGGCCGGTCACGGTCAACTACGACGTTGACGACGTGCTGCCCAAGGTCGACGTCGTCTACCTGCTCCGGCTCCAGGCGGAACGTCAGACCGAGGCCCTGCTCCCGTCCCTGCGCGAGTACACGGCCGGCTACGGCCTGACCCGGCAGCGGGCCCAGCTCCTCCCGGAGGACGCGCTGATCATGCACCCCGGTCCGATGAACCGGGGAGTGGAGATCGCCGCCGAGGTCGCCGACCTCCCACGTTCGGTTGTCACCCGGCAGGTCTCGAACGGCGTGGCCGTACGGATGGCGGTGTTGTTCCTGCTGCTCGGTTCCGGCGTGGTCGCCGCGTCGGCGGGGGCGACGTATGGCTGAGCTGCTCATCCGCGGTGGGCGGGTGATCGACGCCACCGGGGAACGGGGCGCCGACGTGTTGATCGCCGACGGGATGGTGCGGGCGGTGGCTCCCGCTATCGATCCGCCGCTCGGGTGCCCGGTCCTCGATGCCGGCGGCTGTGTGGTCTCCCCGGGCCTGGTCGATCTGCACGCGCACCTCCGCCAACCGGGACGGGAAGAGGTGGAGACCGTGGAGACCGGGGCCAGGGCGGCGGCTCTGGGCGGCTACACCGCGATCGTGGCCATGCCCAACACCGAACCGGCGATCGACTGCGCGTCAGCGGTGCGCGAGGTGATCGACCTCGGTGCCGGCGCCGCCTGCGAAGTCCATCCCGCGGGCGCGATCACCAAGGGCCGCAAGGGCGAGGAGCTGGCTCCCCTGGCGGAGATGGGGGCCCTCGGAGTCCGGCTCTTCACCGACGACGGGCGTGGCGTGCAAGACCCCCGGTTGATGCGCCGGGCCCTCGAGTATGCGTCTGCCCTGGGCGTCACCATCGCCCAGCACTGCGAGGACGAGCGGCTCGCAGCGGGCGGGCACATGCACGAGGGGGAATGGTCGAGCCGGCTCGGCATTCCCGGCGCGCCGGCCGAGGCCGAGGAGCTGATGGTCATGCGCGACGTCGCGCTGGCCCGGTTGACCGCGCCGCTGGGGAGCCGGATCCACTTCCAGCACCTCTCCACCGCCGGCTCGGTGGCCATCGTGCGGGCGGCCAAGGCGGGAGGCCTCGCCGTCACCGCCGAGGTGACGCCCCACCACCTCACCCTCACCGATGCCGCCGTGGCCGGCTACGACCCGGTCTTCAAGGTCAATCCTCCCCTTCGCTCCCAGGCGGAGGTCGACGGGGTCCGAGCCGGTCTGGAGGACGGCTCGATCGACGCCATTGCCACTGACCACGCCCCCCACGCCCAGGAAGACAAGGAGCGGCCCTTCGACCAGGCCCCTCCCGGGATGCTCGGTCTGGAAACGGCGCTGGCGGTCATCCTGAGCGAGCTGGACCTGGCGATGGCCAAGGTGCTGGCCCTGCTCTCGTGGCAACCCGCCCGGATCGCCGGCCTCGACGGGGTGCACGGGGGGCCCGTGGCCGAAGGACGGCCGGCCAACCTGTGCGTCGTCGATCCCTCCGCCGTCTGGCTCGTCGAGCCGCAACGGCTGGCGAGCCGCAGCCGCAACACCCCCTTTGCCGGTCGCAAGCTGACGGGAAGGGTGCGCCATACCCTCCTGTGGGGCGTCCCGGTCGTGGTCGACGGGGAGGCGCAGCGATGAGCCAACCATTCCCGCCCGCACTCCTCGTGCTGGCCGACGGCACCACCTTCGAAGGCGAGGCGTTCGGGGCGGAACCGCCCGGGGGGGTGGCCACCGGCGAAATCGTCTTCAACACCGTCCTCGCCGGTTACCAGGAGGTGATCACCGATCCCTCCTACGCCGGCCAGGTCATCGCCTTCACCTACCCGCATATCGGCAACTACGGGGTCAACCCCGTCGACGCCGAGAGCAGCCGCCCCTTCTGCCGGGGAGTCGTCGTGCGCGACGTCGCCCGCCGTCCCTCCAACTGGCGGTCGACCGAAGACCTCGACAGGTATCTCCGCCGCCAAGGCGTGCCCGCCATCACCGGCGTCGACACGCGCCGCCTCACCCGTCACATCCGCGAGGCCGGGGCGATGCCCTGTGC
Source organism: Actinomycetota bacterium (assembly GCA_030862235.1). Classification (GTDB taxonomy): domain Bacteria; phylum Actinomycetota; class Acidimicrobiia; order Acidimicrobiales; family AC-14; genus JALZEC01. Next base: position 4,102 of record JALZEC010000457.1, read on the forward strand.
CTTCGGCACGGCAGACGAGACCACACTCAAGACGGCCGCCGCGGCCGAGCCGGGAACGGACGGCATCGACCTGGTGGCCACGGTCAGCACGCCCGAGGCGTACCGGGTGGGGGACGGCCGGTTCCAGGTGGTCGCTTACGACTTCGGCATCAAGACCAGCATCTTGCGGCTGCTGAGCGAGATGGCGACCGTCGAGGTCGTCCCCGCCTCCACGCCTGCGGACGAGGTCGTGGCCCGACATCCGCACGGCGTGTTCCTGTCCAATGGGCCCGGGGACCCCGCAGCGGTCACGTACGCCATCGACTCCATCCGCGACCTGCTGGGGCGCGTGCCCGTGTTCGGGATCTGCCTCGGTCACCAGCTCCTGGGAGCGGCGCTCGGCGGGACGACGTACAAGCTGAAGTTCGGCCACCACGGCGGAAACCATCCCGTTCGCCGCCTGGCCACGGGAGCGATCGAGATCACCAGCCAGAACCACAACTACGCGGTGGCCGAGGGGTCCGTCCCGAGCGCCGACGTGACCCACGTCAACCTCAACGACGGCGTGGTTGAAGGCCTGCGGTGCCGTGATGTACCTGCCTTCAGCGTCCAGTACCACCCCGAAGCCGGGCCCGGTCCGCACGACGCGCGCTACCTCTTCGCCGAGTTCGCCAACCTGATCGAAAGCTCTCGCTGACCCACCATGCCCAAGCGCACTGACATCGAGTCGATCCTGCTGATCGGCTCCGGGCCTATCGTCATCGGGCAGGCGTGTGAGTTCGACTACTCGGGTACCCAGGCCTGCCGCATCCTGGGGGCTGAGGGCTACCGGGTGATCCTCGTCAACTCCAACCCGGCGACGATCATGACCGACCCCAACTTCGCCGACCGCACGTACGTCGAGCCCCTCGACGTTGACGTGGTACGGGCGGTGATCGAGCGGGAACGGCCCGACGCCCTGCTCCCCACCCTCGGGGGCCAGACCGGGCTCAACCTGGCCATGGCACTGTACGAGCAGGGGGTGCTCAAGGAGTTCGATGTCGAGCTGATCGGGGCATCGGCGGAGGCCATCCGGACGGCCGAAGACCGCGAGGATTTCAAAGCGGCCATGACCGAGATCGGTCTCTCCGTCCCGTCCTCGGGGTTCGCCCACAACCTGGACGAGGCGGTCGAGGTCGGCGAGGAGGTCGGGTACCCGGTGATCGTGCGCCCGTCGTACGTGCTGGGAGGGGGCGGCACGGGCATCGCCGCCGACGGCGACGAGCTGGCCCGCATCGCCGCCGCCGGTCTGGCTGCCAGCCCCATCTCGGAGATTCTGATCGAGCGCTCGATCGCCGGCTGGAAGGAGTACGAGCTCGAGGTCATGCGGGACGCGGCGGACAACTGCGTCGTGGTCTGCTCCATCGAGAACATCGACCCCATGGGCGTGCACACGGGTGACTCGATCACCGTCGCTCCGGCGCAGACGCTGACCGACCTCGAGTACCAGCGCATGCGGGACGCGGCGTTCGCCTGCATCCGCCGCATCGGCGTGGACACGGGTGGTTCGAACATCCAGTTCGCCGTCGATCCCGAGACGGGAGAGATGGTCGTCATCGAGATGAACCCTCGGGTCTCGCGTTCCAGCGCGCTCGCCTCCAAGGCCACCGGGTTCCCCATTGCCAAGATCGCCGCCCGGCTGGCGGTGGGCTACACGCTCGATGAGATCCCCAACGACATCACCCGCAAGACGCCGGCCTCCTTCGAACCGACCATCGACTACGTCGTGACCAAGGTTCCCCGCTGGGCGTTCGAGAAGTTCCCCGGCACCTCGTCAGCCTTGGGAACGCGGATGCAGTCGGTAGGCGAGGCGATGGCCATCGGACGGACGTTTCCCGAGTCGCTCCAGAAGGGGCTGCGGTCGCTCGAGCACGGCCGCTGGGGGTTGAACTGCGATCCGGGGGAAGCGGTCCTGGACGAGTACGACGACGATGAGCTCGTGCGCCGGGCCGCTGTCGCCACGCCCGACCGGCCCTTTCATCTGGAGGCCGCCCTGCGGCGCGGGATCTCGATCGAACGCCTGCACGAGGCCACGCGCGTCGACCCCTGGTTCCTCGAACAGATCGGGCGCATCACCGAGGAGCGGTTGCACCTGGGCACGTTGGACGGGCCCGGCGCCCTCACCCGGGCCGACTGGAGGCGGGTGAAGCGGCTCGGGTTCGCCGACGCGCAGCTGGCGTGGCTCTGGAAGGTGTCCGAGGAGGCCGTGCGAGAGCGCCGGCTAGCGGCCGGCGTGAAGGCGACGTTCAAGACGGTGGACACGTGCGGGGCCGAGTTCGAGGCCCTGACGCCGTACCACTACTCCACGTACGAGGACGAGGACGAGGCCTGGCCCGGTCAGCGACCGACGGTCGTCATCCTCGGGTCGGGCCCGAACCGGATCGGGCAAGGGATCGAGTTCGACTACTGCTGCGTCCACGCCAGCTTCGCCTTGCGGGAGGCGGGGTTCGACACGGTGATGATCAACTGCAACCCGGAGACGGTGTCGACCGATTACGACACGAGCGACCGTCTGTACTTCGAGCCGCTGACGTACGAGGACGTCATGAACGTCGTCGAGTCGGAGGCCGCGGGCGGGAACCTGGTGGGCGTGGTCGTGAGCCTGGGCGGGCAGACGCCGCTCAAGCTGGCCAACCGCATCCCCAAGGACCTCGTGCTCGGCACCCGTCCCGAATCCATCGACGCGGCGGAGGACCGTGAGCGCTGGAACGCGCTGTGCGCACGCCTCGAGATCCCCCAGCCCGCCGGCGGCACCGCCGTCACCGTCGAGCAGGCGCTGGCGATCACGGCGCGCATCGGCTACCCGGCGCTCGTCCGCCCGTCCTACGTCCTTGGTGGACGGGCTATGGAGATCGTGTACGAGGAAGAGGGGCTGCGGCGGGCCATGGCCGAGCTGTCGGGCTTCGGTTCCCTCGGGCGGGAGGGGGGGCTGTCGGCGGAGCGTCCCGTTCTCGTCGACCGCTTCCTGGAGGACGCCATCGAGGTTGACGTCGACGCCATCCGGGACGCGAACGGCGAGGTGCTCATCGGCGGCGTGATGGAGCACGTCGAGGAAGCGGGCGTGCACTCGGGGGACTCGGCCTGCGTGATCCCACCGCCGACCCTGCCCCGACCCGTCGTCGAGGTGATCGAGCGCTACACCCGGGCCATCGCCGACGACCTCGACGTGCGGGGGCTTATCAACGTGCAGTACGCGGTGAAGCAGGGCCAGGTGTTCGTGATCGAAGCCAACCCTCGGGCCAGCCGAACCGTCCCGTTCGTGGCCAAGGCCACCGGCATTCCCCTGGCCAAAGCGGCTGCTCGTGTCATCGTCGGCGCCACCCTGGCCGAACTGCGGGAGGAGGGCTTGCTGCCGCCTATCGCCGACGGTGCGCCCGAACCAAGCGGTGGCGGGCACGTGGCCGTCAAGGAGGCCGTCCTTCCCTTCAACCGGTTCCCCGACGTCGACACCCTGCTCGGTCCAGAGATGCGGGCGACGGGCGAGGTCATGGGCATCGACCGGACCTTCGGTCTCGCCTTCGCCAAGAGCCAGGCGGGGGCCGGCGACCGGTTGCCGGAACGGGGGACCGTGTTCTTCTCGCTCTCCGACCGGGACAAGGCGGGAGGGCTGACCGCAGCGCGGCGTTTCGCCGAGCTCGGCTTCTCCCTCGTGGCGACGCGGGGGACGGCTGAGTTCTTCGAGGCCAACGCGGTGCCGGTGAAAGACGTCGTGGCCAAGGTCGGGGAGGGTTCGAACACCGCCGTGGACCGCATCGCCAACGGCGAGATCGACCTCGTCGTCAACGCCCCGCGTGGCCGTGGCGCACGAGCCGACGGGGCCTACATCCGCATCGCCGCCAACGTGCACAACGTCCCGTGCCTGACCACGGTTGCCGCCGCACTGGCAGCGGCGGCCGGGATCGCCGACTGGGCCGGTCACGGCCTGTCCGTGCGCAGCCTGCAGGAGTACCACGAGGGCGAGCAGCTGCGGCTGCGCGTCTGAGATGCCAGCACCGGGCCGCGTCGATCTGACCGCCCCGGTCGGATCAGTGGTGCTGACGAATCCGGTGATGACCGCGTCGGGCACTGCCGGGCACGGCGCCGAGCTGGCGCGCTACGTGGACCTGGCGTCGTTGGGGGCGGTCGTCGTGAAATCCCTGTCGGCCGAGCCGTGGGCGGGTAACCCTCCGCCGCGGGTGCACCAGACCGACGGTGGGATGCTCAACAGCGTCGGGCTGCAGAACCCCGGTGTTGAGGCGTGGCGGGAGCATGAGCTCCCGGCGCTGTTGGCGACCGGCGCCCGCGTCGTCGCGAGCATCTGGGGCTTCTCCACCGAGGGGTACGAGAAGGCGGCGGCCATGCTCGCCGACTGCCCGCCCGAGGTCGTCGCCGTGGAGGTGAACCTGAGCTGTCCCAACCTGCACGGGGATGGGATCTTCGCCCACTCGCCGGAAGCGACCGCGAGTGCCACGGCGGCGACGGCAGGGTGCAACCGGCCGCGATGGGCGAAGCTGAGCCCGAACGTCGAAGACATCACGCAGATCGCCCGGTTCGCCCTGGAAGCGGGGGCGGAAGCGCTGACGCTCGTAAATACCGTGCGGGGCATGGCCTTCGATCCGACCACCCGCCGTTCCCGTCTGGGCGGCGAAGGAGGAGGGCTGTCCGGCCCGGCCATCCGCCCCGTCGCCGTGCGGGCCGTCTACGAATGCCGCCGCGCCTTTCCCGATGCGCCGATCGTCGGCGTCGGCGGTGTGGCCAGGGGGGAGGATGCCGCCGAGCTCCTGGTGGCGGGGGCGAACGCGGTGCAGGTGGGGACGGCGACGTTCGCTGACCCTCGGGCGACGACGCGCGTCCTCGGCGAGTTGACCAGCTGGTGCAGGGCCCACGACGTTGGACGGATTGCCGATCTGGTAGGGAGCGGTCACACAGGCACTGCCTTCGGCCACGGAGGCTAGGAGGAACGATGGAACTACGCGACCGTCTGGCGCTCGCGCTCGACACCGACGACCTCGTGGTCGCCCAGCGGCTCGCCCGCCAGCTCCAGCCCTGGTTCGGCGTGGCCAAGGTCGGACTGGAGTTGTACGCCGCGGCAGGGCCGGAGGCGGTGGCGTCCCTCGTCGACGGCGGCTTCTCGGTCATGCTTGACCTCAAGCTGCACGACATCCCGACCACCGTCCGCAAGGCCTCCCGGGTCATTGGTGCCCTCGGCGCTTCCTACCTGACCCTGCACGCCTTCGGCGGGCCCGTGATGCTGCGGGCCGGGGTGGACGGGTTGCGCGACGGCGCGAGCGCGGCGGACATGCCGACGCCCGTGGCGCTGGCCGTGACGGTGCTGACCAGCGACGCGGACGCACCACCGCACATCCTCGGCCGTCGCGTCCTCTCCGCCGTCGAGGGCGGGTGCGGGGGGGTCGTCTGTGCGGCGGCCGACGTGCGTGAAGCCAAGCAGCTGGCCCCGCGCCTGCTGGCTGTGGTTCCCGGCATCCGCCCGGCAGCCTCCGACCGGCACGACCAGGCGCGAGCCGGCACGCCGCAGGAAGCGTTGGACTCCGGTGCCGACCTGCTCGTGGTGGGGCGGCTCGTGACGACCGCCCCCGACCCCGCCAAGGCGGCGGCCACCCTCGTCGAGTCGCTGCGGTTCCCCACCCGCGGCTGAAGCGCCATGCTTGCGTTTCAGCAGCCAATTTCGGGGTCGCGATAGGGTTCGACCCATGCCGATGCCCCCCCAGCTCACCCCCGACCAGCGTCAGGCGGCGCTGGACAAGGCTGCCGCTGCACGCCGCCAACGAGCCGAATTGAAAGAGAAGCTCAAGATGGGCTCCCTCAGCCTCAAGGAGTTGTTCGAGCAGAGCGAGCGAGACGAGGTCGTCGGCAAGATCAAGGTGCTCGCCGTGCTGGAATCGCTTCCTGGGGTCGGGAAGGTCCGCGCCCGCCGGATCATGGAAGAGGTGGACATCAGCGAAGCCAGGCGGGTTCGCGGCCTCGGGGAACAGCAGCGAAAGGCCCTGCTGCGCATGTTCCCCAACACGCCCTGACCGACGCGCCCTCGTCGTTCGTCTTCGTCATCGCCGGCCCGTCCGGCGCGGGAAAGGGCTCGATCACCGACGCCCTGTTGAAACGCGTGGAAAACCTGTGGTTGAGCCGGTCGTGGACGACTCGCGCCCGCCGTCCCAGTGATCGACCTGATGCGTACCACTTCGTCGACCGCGCCACGTTCCGCAAGAAGGCTGCCGCGGGCGGGTTCCTCGAGTGGAACCAGGTGTTCGACGAGCTGTACGGAACCCCCGTGCCCGACGTCCCATCAGGGATCGACGTGCTGCTGGAGATCGACGTGCAAGGCGCCCGCGACGTCAAGCAGGCCAGGCCCGACGCGGTCGTCATTCTCATCCTGCCCCCATCGCGGCAGGCGCAGGAGGCCCGGCTGCGCGGCCGGGGCGACCCCGAGGAGAGCATCGCCCGCCGCCTGGCCCGGGCCGACGAGGAGGAGTCAAAGGGCCGGGCGCTGGCCGACCACGTGGTGGTCAACGACGACCTCGGGCGGGCGGTGGACGAAGTCGTTGGTATCCTGGAGGCACACCGCCAGCGCCGAGCGTGACCGCCGCCGCTGACCCCGACCAACCGGAGACGCTTGATGGCCGAACGCAGCACGATGATCTACCCGCCGATCGAGGATCTCCTCGGCCGGGTCGACTCGAAGTTCAGCCTGGTGACGTTGGCGGCCAAGCGCGGTCGCCAGATCAACTCCTACTTCAGCCAGCTGGGTGAAGGCCTGGGAGCGATCGTCCCGCCCCAGGTCGCCTCGGTGTCGCGCAAGCCGCTCACGATCGCCCTCGAGGAGATCGCGGCCGACAAGATCAAGTTCGCCCGTGCCGAAGAGGTCGAGGAGTCGATCAAGTAGCGGCTCCCGGCTCCGGTAGACCGGCGGCCGTGACCGCCAACTCCCGGCTGGCGGACCGTCGGATCGTCCTCGGGGTGTGCGGTGGGATCGCCGCCTACAAGGCGGTCGAGCTCTGCCGGCGGATGGTCGAGGCCGGCGCCCACGTCACGCCGGTGATGACGGCGGACGCCCTGCGGTTCGTGGGGGCCGTCACCTTGTCGGCTCTGGCCTCGGAGAAGGTGCAGACGTCGCTGTGGGACGAGCGCGACCCGATACCCCACACCGCCCTCGGTCGCTCGGCCGACCTGATCGTCGTGGCGCCGGCCACGGCCCGGCTGCTCGGGGCGTATGCGGCCGGCATCTCCGACGACCTCCTCACCGCGACCCTGCTGGCCACCCGCGCTCCGGTGCTCGTGTGTCCGGCCATGCACACCGAGATGTGGGAGCACCCGGCCGTGCAGCAGAACGTGGCCACGCTCCGGAGCCGCGGCGTGCGGGTGCTCGACCCGGACGTCGGTGTGCTGGCGGGCGGTGACGAAGGGGCGGGACGCCTGCCCGAGCCTGGGGCCATCCTCGCCGCGGTCGTCGCCGCCCTGGCCCCCCATGACCTGGAGGGGCGGACCGTGCTCGTCTCCGCCGGCGGCACGCGCGAGCCGGTGGACGCGGTGCGGTTCCTGGGAAACCGGTCCTCCGGGAAGCAGGGCCACGCCCTCGCCGACGAGGCGGCGGCACGGGGCGCGTCCGTCACCCTGGTGACGACCGCCGGGTTGCCGGTCGCACCCGGTGTTCAGGTCGTGCGGGTCGAGACGGCGGCGGAGATGGAGGAGGCGGTCCTGTCCGAGGCGCAGGCGGCGGACGTGGTGGTGATGGCCGCGGCGGTGGCCGACTTCCGCCCGAAGCAGTCGTGGACGGAGAAGCTCTCCAAGGGCGACGGTTCCCCCGAGCTCGTCCTCGAGCCCACGACCGACATCCTCGCCGCCCTCGGGGAGCGACGGCGGGCGGGCCAGGTGCTGGTGGGCTTCGCCGCCGAGACCTCCGACCTGGTGAACAAGGCCAGGGCCAAGCTCGTCGCCAAGGGTCTGGACCTGATCGTCGCCAACGACGTCTCCGCCCCGGGCGCCGGCTTCGGGCACGACACGAACCAGGCCGTGATCCTCGGCCCGGATGGGTTCCAGGTGGAGTTCGCCCTGGGCAGCAAGTCGGAGCTGGCGGCCAAGGTGTTCGACGCCGTGGCCGCCCGGCTCGACCCCCACTAGGGTCTGACGGCTATGAGCCGCTACACGTTCACGTCTGAGTCCGTCACCGAGGGTCATCCGGACAAGATGGCCGACCAGGTGTCCGACGCCATCCTGGACGCCATCCTCGCTGAAGATCCGCAGGGACGGGTGGCGTGCGAGACGCTCCTGACCACGGGCCTGGTGGTCGTGGCCGGCGAGATCACGACCAAGGCCTACGTGGACATCCCCAAGCTCGTGCGGACCACGGTGTGCGGCGTCGGGTATGACCGGGAGTCCTACGGCTTCGACGGCAACACGTGCGGGGTGGTGACCGCCATCGACGAGCAGTCGCCCAACATCGCCCAAGGGGTGGACGCCGCCTACGAGGTGCGGACCAAGCGCCAAGAGGAGGACGCCCTCAACGCCCAGGGCGCCGGTGACCAGGGGATGATGTTCGGCTACGCCTGCGACGAGACCGACGACTTCATGCCGCTGCCCATCTGGCTGGCTCACCGCCTCGCCCAGCGCCTCGCCGAGGTGCGCAAGGCGGGGGTTCTGCCCTACCTCCGACCCGACGGGAAGACCCAGGTCACGTTCGACTACGAGGACGGGAGGCCGGTCGCCCTCAAGACGGTGCTCATCTCGACCCAGCACCAGCCCGGTCTCGACCTCGAGACGCTGCTCAAGCCCGACCTCCGCGAGCACGTGATCCACCCGCTCCTGCC
>JALZEC010000002.1 GCA_030862235.1 Actinomycetota bacterium
CCGCCAGTCGTCGCTAGTGGTTGGGCGCGATCAAGGCACTTCGCTGCCGGGCTGAGGCGAGCGCCGATCGCTCGGCATGCGTAGCCTCGCGCGAGAAGCTCGGATCGCTAGCGTTCAAGGGTGCTCCCCAAACGTGAGCACAACGCTCCCGACCTTGTGTCCGCCGTCGACCCGGCGATGCGCTTCGGTGATCTGCGCGAAGGGCAGGACGGAGTCGATCACCGGCTTGACCACTCCCTGCTCGGCCAGCGACATGAGGGTTTGATAGTTGTCGGCGGTGATTGAGGAATCGTTCTCGCGCCCGCTGATCGTGGCCTTCTGCCGCGACGCGGCGAGCATCTGCCAGAGGTCGCCGACAACCATCAGGAAGCGGCCGCCCGGCTTGAGCGAGCCCTTGATCCGCCCCGTACGGCGCGTTGCCGTGGTTGTCCATGATCACGTCGTAGCGCTGCCCGTTGCCAGTGAAATCCTCGGTTGTGTAGTCGACGATATGGTCGGCGCCGAGGTCCCTGGCCAGCGCCGCGTTGGCGCCGCTGCACACCGCGGTCACCTCGGCGCCGAGGTGCTTGGCGAGTTGCAGGGCCATGGTGCCGACCGCACCGGAGGCGCCGTTGATCAGCACCGTCTCACCAGGGGCGAGCTTGCCTAGCCGGAAAAAGTTGAGGGCGGCCGCCCCGCCGAAACACAGTGCCACGGCACCCTGATAGTCAAGATTCTCGGGGATGCGGGCGATCGCTCCCCGTTCGGCCACGCTCACGTATTCGGCGTGGCACCCGAAGTCGAATCCGCGCGAGGCGACCACCCTGTCGCCCGGCCGGAAGCGGCTCACCGCCCTCCCCACCGCCTCGACCTGCCCGGCCGTATCCAAGCCGAGGATGGGTTGCTTCGGCTTGGTGAAGCCGAGTTTCAGCCGCATCGGCAGGCGCATCCCGCGGGGGACTCGTAGGCCCCTCACGCGGGCGTCGCCGGAATTGACCGTCGTCGCGAACGCCTTGACCAGCACGTCGCCGTCCGCCGGCACGGGCTTCGGCACGTCCCTGATCTGCACGACCTCAGGCGGTCCGTAGCGTTCGCAGACTGCAGCCTTCATCAGTATCCGTAACGACCCGTCGTGGCCTCAGAGGTGCTCGTCGGTGCCGGCCTTCGAGCCGCCCGCAACCCGGCGATGGCGAGTGCGCCGAGTCCGTACGCCCCGGCGAGGAACGTCACCAGTCCCCCGATCACCGGGATCAGGCCCACGATCCGAAGGATGACCAGGCCGGCCAGGAACGCCAGGTAGCGACTCGTCGGCTCCTTGACCATCATTCGCCCCAGCGCCAAGGCGGCCACGACATAGCCCATGGCGTACAGCAGGGCCAGCGAGAGCAGCCCCACGAGCCCCAGCGGGATGCCGAGCACGGTGAACATCACGAGGACCGACACCACGGGGAGCCCCACCGCGACCAACAGCCCCCAGCCGATGGCCGGACCGGGCTCGTTCCGGGCCAACGCGTACGACGCCGCCATCATCGCCGGGAACAGTCCCAGCAGGACGATGCCGAGGACGAGGAGCGAAACGGTGACGGCTATCCACCACGCCACCCAGAAGACGGCTCCCAGGGCCCGGAAGCTGAACCGGACGGTGCGAGTCTCGCCTTCGACCGTCGCCCCCGCCTCGACTTGGGGGGCTCTGGACGACACCACGTCACCGCCGACGCGGGCCCCGCTGGCGATGGTCGCCCTGCCCTTCAGGGCCACGACGTCTTCCTCCACCGTGCCCGAGACGCGTATGTCGCCGTTCAGGGCCACGACCGGACCCTCGACGTGACCGTCGATCACCGCCGGTCCGTCGAGGATCACGACCGCCTCGGCCCGCTCTCCGGCTCGGACCTCCGCCCGCCCGGTCAGCACGACTTGGGTGTCCGTTTCCGTCTCGGTCTGGGCCGACGCGGGAGCGGCCGCGACCACGACGGCCACAACGGCCACCATGACGGCCGATCCCAAGAGTGCCCCGCGAGCGAGCGCTGATCGGAGGTTGTTCAGGAGCATCCGTTCATCCCCTTATCTAATGTCGGAAGAATCACTGAGAAGCGAGACCGGGGAGGACGTCGAGCGGGCGACGCCGGTTGGGCGGACGCTGCGAACACCGCCCGACCTTGGCCAGGCTGACGAGGGCACCATCGCGGCCGGACCAGATGGTCGAACGCAGGCCCGCTCGAAAGGAGAGCGAACACATCCTTAAAGCGCGGTCCCCGCGGCCACGGTTGCCGAGCCGTTGAGGCCGGCCCTCACGAACTTCACAACCTCGTCCGGCGCCTTCGCCGGTGATCCGGCGTCGAAGGGCGGATCGGCGTCGGTGATGAGGGCCCCCAAGATTCCCTCGCCCACGGGAAGGTTCCCGATCGCCCCTCGCTCTGACTCCGTCACGCCCGTGGTGATGAAGTCCTCCAGCAAACCGTGGGGACCGAGAACCCCCAGGGCGCCGTACCGAGCGTCGGCAACCTCGGCAGCCAGCTCGACGATCTTCTGCAGGACTGCGGGCACCTCCTCGTGCCGCTCGGCCGGGATCATCAACAGGCCACTCCTGCCGATCAACTGCTCAAGGGGGTAGCCGAGAATCTCGCAGCCCGCAGGGTTGACGTAGAGGACACGGAGCTGCTCGTCGAGTACGGCGATCCCGTCGCGGGAGTATTCGACCAACTGCGCTAGCGCGTCGAGGCCCAAGTCTCCGGGGCGCATGGAAGCGGAAGCCGCGACGGAACCGTCTCGCCGGATCGTGTGGTGGGCCTCTGCACGCGGCTCCGGAGGGCCGTTGGTCATCCCGTTCACTGTACGTCTGCCGCTTGTCGTGCCGTCCCCGTGTTGCCTGACCGCGGGCCCCGCCGTCGTCTGACGCGTCATTGCTCGCGGGACTCTCGACAGCGGTCTCGTTGTCGATCTCTACGGAGCGGTCGGGTTCAGAGCGTGGCCTTCGGAGGCCGTCTACGAGCGGAGTGCCACCGATGGGCCGTTGGCCCGATCGGGGCGTTCACACCCGTCAGTGACAGTGTCATCGACGCAAGGGCGCTGGTCGGCCCCTCCATCCGGCCACGGTCTGCAGATAAGGGTGAAGCTCGAGTCGGGGGACGTTCACGGCCGGGGTCATGATGTCGGACGTGGACAACATGGCACGACTCGAAGAGATCGTCGCTCGTCTGCCGGAGGCAGAGCGAGTGGATATTGAGGCCTGGGGCGGCGAGCCCACGTTCCGCGTTCGAAGAAAGACCTTCGTGTTCACCGACCAGGCGGCGTCGGGTGTGGCCGTCAAACTTCCCAAAGACGAGGCCGCCGCCGTCGTGGCGACCGACCCGCTCGCGGAGCCGACGGGCTACGGCCTGGGTCGCCACGGCTGGGTGTCGGTGCGGATCGGCGAAGGAGCCGACCACGCCAGATGGCAGCAACTCGAAGAGTGGGTGCGGACGTCCTACCGCATGGTGGCGCCGAGGACCTTGGCGAAGCTCGTGCTCGCCGAGGACAATCTCGCCTAAGAGGCCAAGGTCCGCTGGACCTGCGCACTCCCCCGCGGGAACCGGGGTCGTCAGGCGGGGTCAGGCC
>JALZEC010000005.1 GCA_030862235.1 Actinomycetota bacterium
GACTTGAACTTAGACCGTCTGGCCCTTGACCCTGCTGCTTTGCTCCTCGCGAACCTCCCGGAGATATCACCGACCCCTCGACGAGCGGATCGTCGTCGTCCTCAAAGAAGTCTCGGATCCGCGTACGGTGCCTTCCGATAGGCGAGCACGAGGGCTGTGACGCTCGTTAGTGGAAGGGTTTCCTGCCACTTTGGCACCGTTACTCAGGAGACCCCAGGCCGCCATTGGGGAGGGCAGGGCGGAAACCCCCGCGGCGCGGGCCGTACGATTCGTCTCGTGCCGGCGACGCGGAAACGGCGCAAGTTGATCAAGACGGCGGAAACGGTCCCCTACTGGTGGCACTCCATTGACCTGGGCGAGGGGGTTGTGACGCCTGGGCACCGGACGGCGGAGGAGCTCGACCGGCTGTGGCTCGACCTCGGTCTCCCCGATCTGGCCAGCAGGAGCGTCCTCGACGTCGGCGCATGGGACGGGTACTTCTCGTTCCGGGCCGAAGACGCGGGCGCGACCCGGGTCGTCGCCCTCGACCACTACGCCTGGTCGGTCGACCTCGCCGCCCAGAAGCGGTACTGGGAGCAGTGCCGGCGGAACGGTGCCCGCCCGGCCCCGCCTCACACCATGCCCGACCTCTGGAAGCCCGACCAGCTTCCCGGCAAGGCGGGCTTCGACGCCGCCCACCGGGCCCGCGACAGCAAGGTCGAGAGCATGGTCGGCGACTTCATGACCATGGACCTCGACCGCCTTGGGCGCTTCGACGTGGTGCTGCTCCTCGGCGTGATCGACCACGTGCGACACCCGCTCCTCGCCCTGGAGCGGCTGAGCCGGGTGACCGGCGAGCTGTTGGTGATCGGCAGCGAGGCGGTGGCCGTCCCCGGATTCGAGCACCACGGCTTCTGCGAGTTCTTCGAAGACGGCCAGCCCCACGGAGACGCCACCACCTGCTGGGCGATCAACCGCCGGGCGCTCGTCGGGATGTGCCACATCGTGGGGTTCAGCCGGGTGGAGGGGGGCGACGGCCCGGAGGCGCGGCCCCGCTCGATGGAGGCCCTCCACCGCTACTACCTCGTGGTCCGGGCCTGGCGCTAGCCGGCGTCGGCCGTGGCCCACTTTCAGCGGAAGAGGTCGTCGCCGGGGGGGCGGACGAGCTCGGCCCTCACCGAGGATTCCCGCAGCCAGGTGGGGTCGACACCCCGCACGATGACGGCGGGCACGCCGCTCGCCTTGCCCATCACCAGGTCGGCGGCGCCGGCCAGCTCGTCCACCAGCGCCACCTCGGTGACGAGGAGGACCCGGCCTTCGGCGTCGGACGCGCCCCGCAGGTCGAGGACAGCAGCCACCCCCGCCGTCCCGATGGCGACGTCGGTCAACCCTCGCCGCCAGGGCCTCCCGAACGTGTCGGACACGATCACGCCCACGCGAACGCCGGTGAGGGCGAGGAGCCCGTCCCGGATGCGGCGAGCCGACCGGTCGGGGTCGAGCGGCAGGAGGGCGGCCTGCCCGTGGGGCACGTTGGAGAAGTCGACTCCGGCGTTGGCGCACACGAAGCCGTGACGGGTCTCGCTGATCACCATCTCCCGGCGGCGCCGCAGGACACGCACCGACTCGGCCGCAACCAGGGCGTGCTTGCGGCCGGCGTCTCCCTCGGCGCAGTCCACCAGCCGTCCCTCCGCCTTGGACACCACCTTCTGGGTGACCACGAGCACGTCGCCCTCCTGGAGCTCGGCCCGGTCGGCGATCAGCTGGGCCAGCCGGTCGCCAGAACGGACCTCAGGCAGGCCGGTGACGGGCATGAGGCGCAGCTCCCTCACCCCGCCGCCTCGAGCACGACCCGGGCCAGCGCCGCCGCCTCGGCCACGCCGTGCATGACGCTGGGGGCCACGACACAGCGCATCCCGAGCGACTCGACCACCGGGGCGAGGTCCCGGTCGGCGACGTCGATCACGAGCGTCCCGGCCAGCGGTGCGTAGAGACGGGCCACGCCGACCACCGACACCTCGTGCCCCAACTCGGCCAGCAGGCGGGCGGCCGGGCCCTTGAGCGCGGCACCAGCGACGATGGGCGAGACGGCGACCACCGAGTCCCTCCGGGCGGTCACCGCCGCCCGGATGCCGGCGACGGAGAGCACGGGCTCGATCGAGACCAGCGGGTTGGACGGGCAGATCACCACCGCCTCGGCCTCCACCACCGCCTCCACCACCCCCGGCGCCGGGCGGGCAGCCGCCGCCCCGGCGAACCTGATGCCCCGGACCGGCACCTCGTGCCGCCGGTGCACGAAGTACTCCTGGAAGCCGATCTCGCCCTCGCCGGGGACGTCCATCCGGGTCTCCACGGGGTCGTCGGTCATGGGCAGCAGATGGACGGAGACGCCCCAGGCCGACGCCATCTCGGCCGTCACCTCGGAAAGCGACGCGCCCTCGGCCAGCCGCTGCGTGCGGTACAGGTGCGTGGCCAGATCCCGGTCGCCAAGCCTGAACCACGTCTGCCCCGCCGACGAACCCGCCGGTCGAGCCACCGCGTACCGCTCCAGCGCACCCATCACCGACCACGACTCCCCGGCCAGGCCCCACCCCTGCCCGGCATCGACCGCCCCGGCCAGGGTGTACATGACCGTGTCGAGGTCAGGGCTCACGTGCAGTCCGTGCAGCACGATGTCGTCGCCGGTGTTGACGATGGCGGTGACCAACTGAGGGGGGACGACCTCCACGACACCGCGGAGCAGCCGGGCCGCCCCCACCCCTCCGGCGAGGGCGGTCAGCACGCCGTGGTCGCCGTCCCGCTCAGACGTCACCCGCCGTCGCCGGACGGCGCCCGACGCACAGCAGCGACTGGCCGAAGGGGGGCACGAAGCGGGTCTCCAGCCGCCTGACCACCGGCGTGACCACCCGGTCGTAGGTCCTGACGGTGCGAACGTTGCTCGGGAACCGACCCAGCTGGCGGGCGATCACCCACCAGGCCAAGCCGCCGAGCACGTTCACGTAGCGGGCGTCGACCACGTCGAACCCGGCCCCCCGCACCCGCCCCATCAGGTCCGGGCGGCGGTAGCGGCGGTAGTGGCCGACCATCCGGTCGAACTCGCTGTAGAGCGCCTCGAAGGCGGGCACGAAGAGGACGAGCGTCCCGCCGGGGCGGAGGGCGTTGTGCAGGGTGCGGAGGGCGCCCACGTCGTCGGGGATGTGCTCCAGGACGTTCACCAGCACGGCCGAGTCGTAGGTGCGAGCGTCGACCGCCGCCTCGATGTCCCCGTGCAGGATCTCGATATCGGGACTGCCCGCGTACCGCTGGGTCAGGGTCTCGACACACCGGGGGGACAGCTCGGTAGCAGTCACCTTGCCGTGGCGCGCCAGCCGTCCGGTGAGGGTCCCGTGGCCGGCCCCGAGCTCCAGGATCTGCGGCCCGAGGTAGGGGGCGGCCAGGGCAACGATCCAGTCGGCGTAGTTCACCGCCGCCGCCAGATTGTCCAGCACCTGAGCCAGCTCCTCGTCGGCCTCTTCGAAGCTGGCCGGAGAGCGCTCGGCGGCAGCCGCCGCCCGTCCCCTCCCGAAGATCATCGCAGGGCCGAGGCTACAGGGACGTTGCCGAGGCGGCCGGGCCGAGGC
>JALZEC010000017.1 GCA_030862235.1 Actinomycetota bacterium
GTTCGATGCGCGTCCATGGCCGCGCTCACCCGAGGGCCGGCGGCGATCCGGACGGCGATGCGATCGGTCAGCGCGAGGTCGAGCCGCTTGCGGAGGTCGTTCAGCTCGCGCACGAGCTCACGGGCCACGCCCTCGTTGCGCAGGTCGTCGTCCAGCTCCAAGTCGAGGGCGACCGCCCAACCCCCCTCCTGGGCCAGGGCGAACTCCTCGTGACCACCGGCGCGGATCTCCACGTCACCCGGCTCCAGCCGCTCGCCGGCGACCTCGACGAACCCCTCGGACTCCAACTGCCGGCGCAAGGCCGCACCGTCGGCCTCGGCCAGGGCCTGCTTGACGGCGTTGACCTTGTGCCCGAGGCGCGGACCCAACGCCCGGAAGTTGGGCACGACCGTCCAGGTCATGAGCTCCTCGAGGCTGACGACGTCCTCTAGCGCCTTCACGTTCAGCTCCGAGGCGATCTCGCGCCGCACCTCCTCGGACAGCTCCGTTCCGGGATGCAACAACAGCGCGCGCCGCAAGGGCTGCCGCAGCCGCACGGTGGCGTCGGTACGTGCCGCCCGGCCCAGCCCCACCAGCCTCCGGGCCGCTGCCATCTCCGCGGCCAGGCCGGCGTCCGCCGCCGCCGTCGGTTCCGGCCAGTCGGACAGGTGCACGGACGGGAGGGGGCTGAGCCGGGTGAACAGCTCGTCGGCCAGGAACGGGCAGAACGGGGCCAGCAGTTGCGAGGTCACGACCAGGCACTGGTGGAGGGTGACGAGGGCAACCGGGTCACCGCCGGCCTGGCCCGACGCACCGGCCGCGCCGCTCGCTCCCCAGAACCGAGGGCGGGAGCGGCGCACGTACCAGTTGGACAGGTCGTCCACGAACGAGGCCAACGCCGCCGAGGCGGCCAGGGCGTCGAACGCCTCCAGGCGCTCGGTCACCTCCACCACGGTGCCGTCGAGGGCGGACAGCACCCACCGGTCGAGCACGTGGCTGGCTTGGGGCAGGGCGTCGTCGGCCGGTGGTTCCCATCCCTCGATGTCGGCGTACGTGGCGAAAAAGGCGAAGACGTTCCACAGCGTCAAAAGCGTCTTGCGCGTCGCCTCCCGTATGCCGTCCTCGTAGACGCGGCGGCTGGTCCAGGGCGAACCGGCGGAGAAGAAGTACCACCGCAGGGCGTCGGCGCCGAAGGACTCGAAGATCGTCCACGGGTCGATGACGTTCCCCTTCGACTTCGACATCTTCTGCCCGAACTCGTCGACCACAAGGGCCAGGCAGACCACGTTGCGGTACGGCGTGCTGTCGAAGACGAGCGTGTTCACGGCCAGGAGGGAGTAGAACCAACCGCGCGTCTGGTCGATCGCCTCGCAGATGAAGTCGGCGGGGAAGTGCTCCTCGAAGTCGGCCGCCTCGCCGAAGGGGTAGTGGTGCTGGGCGGAGGGCATGGAGCCCGAGTCGAACCAGGCGTCGAGCACGGGCGGGAGTCGGTGAGCCCGCTCCCCGCACCCGGCGGCCGGGCAGGCGAGCTCGACGCCGTCGACGTACGGGCGGTGCAGGTCGAGGTCGGTCAGGTCGCGGCTCTGCTCGGCGTTCGGGCCACGCAGGCCGGCGAGCTCGCTCAGTTCGGCGACGGATCCGATGCACGTGTCGTGCCCGTTGGCGCACCTCCAGATGGGCAGCGGCGTGCCCCAGAAGCGGTCCCGCGACAGCGCCCAGTCGATGTTGTTCTGCAGCCAGTCGCCGAACCGCCCGTGCTTGATGTGCTCGGGATGCCAGTTGATCGTCTCGTTCTCCCGCAGAAGGTCGGCCTTGCGTTCCGACGTGCGCACGAACCACGAGTTCTTGGCCCAGTAGATGAGGGGTGTGCCGCACCGCCAGCAGTGCGGGTAGGCGTGGGTGTACGCCTCCTCCCGCACGAGCACACCCCGGGACGCGAGATCCTCGATGATCCCCCGGTCGGCCGCCTTCACCTGCACGCCCTGCCACGGCGGTACGGACGCGTCGAACGCCCCGTCCGCCCCCACGGGGTTGAGCATGGGCAGGTCCTCGGCCTTGCCCACCTCCATGTCGTCGACGCCGAACGCAGGGGCCAGATGGACGATTCCCGTCCCCTCGTCGGTGGTCACGAAGCTCCCGGCAACCACCCGCTGGGCCCGGTCGTCCACGGGCAGGAACTCAAACGGCCGCTGGTACCGCCAGCCCACCAGCTGCGATCCCAGCCACCGTTCGGTGACCTCGGCCCCCTCCGGCGCCAGTGCCGCCGCCATCACCAAGTCACGCCCACCGGCCGAGGTCGGGCCACCCAGGCCGGGGTCAGCCGACGACACGCGCACGTACTCGATGTCCGGTCCGACCGCGGCCGCCACGTTGGATATGAGGGTCCAGGGCGTGGTCGTCCAGACCAGCAGGTCGTAGTCGGCGCCGACGACGGGGAAGCGGACGTAGATCGACAGCTCGGTCACGTCCCGGTACGCCCCCGGCTGCCCCAGTTCGTGCGAGGAGAGGGCGGTGCCGCAGCGCGGGCAGTAGGGGACGACGCGGTGGCCCTCGTAGAGCAACCCCTTGTCGTAGAGCTGCCGCACCAGCCACCACACGGACTCGATGTAGTCGTTGCTCAGGGTCCAGTACGTGTCCCGGGTGTCGATCCAGACCGCCGACCGCTCGGTGAGGGCCTCGAAGTCGTTGACGTACCGGCGTACCGATTCCCGGCACCGACGGTTGAACTCCTCGACCCCGAACGCCTCGATCTCGTGCTTCGAGCGGAGCCCCAACTCCTTCTCGACCTCGATCTCGACGGGCAGGCCATGGCAGTCCCAACCTCCCTTGCGAGGGACGTCGTGACCGCGCATGGTCTGGAACCGCATCCACAGGTCCTTGAAGGCGCGCGGCCAGACGTGATGGAGGCCGGGGCGGGCGTTGGCCGTGGGCGGGCCCTCGTAGAAGACCCACGGGCTGGCCCCTTTTCGCGACGCCTTGACCTGTTCGAGGAGATCGGCCTCCCGCCACCGCTCCAGCACCTTGTGCTCGAGGGCGACGAAGTCGGCCTGGGAGTCGACGGGGCCGAAGGGCATGGTCCCTACGGTAAGCGAGCGAGGGTGAGGCCAGCGCCGCCTAGTCTCGACCCGAATGGACGTGAGCGACCTCTACCGCACCGAAGGGGACGATGCCGTCGTCCTGTCCGTGCACGTGCAGCCCGGGGCGGGTCGCTCGGCTGTGGTCGGTCGCCACGGCGCGTCGCTGAAGGTCAGGGTGGCCGCGCCGCCGGTCGAGGGCCGGGCCAACGAAGCCGCCGCCGCCCTGTTGGGTGAGACGTTCGGGGTCAAGACGGGCGCGGTCGAGCTGGTGGGCGGCGAGACCAGCCGGTCCAAGCAGTTCCGGCTCGCCGGGCTCGACCTGGCGGAGTTCGAGCGGCAGCTGGAGCGGGCGGTTTCTGGCCGGGCGGGGACCGGTTCGACCAAGTCGTCGGGAAGTGGACGGCGTCGCTGAACGTTGCGTGGGCGGGAGAAACCCCTTGCTACAATCCGCCGCCCTACAACGAGCCAGCCATCATGCCCAAAGCCACGAAATCGGTTGCTGCATCCTCAAAACCGGCTGCTGGGAACGCCCCTGCCAAGGGCACGGCACGCCGCACCGGGTCCAAGGCCAAGCAGGCCGCGGCACCCTCTGACCCCAAGATCCCGTCGGCCGCCAAGGCCGGCCCCCCGTCCAAGCGCAGGCGTATGTCGACCCCTGCCGAGCAGGAGGACCCGGTGGACAAGTTCCTCCAGGAACAACGGACCATGCTGCTGGCTGAGCGGTCCACGTACGAGCAGCAAGCCGAGTCCTTGCGCCAGGAGGCCGAGCAGTTGGCCGCCGACATGGAGCCGGGTGACATCCAGTTCGACGAGGAGTCGGGCGAGGGCGGAACCCTGAACGTCGAGCGGGAGCGCGACCTGGCTCTGAGCGCCCAGGCCCGTGCGGCGGTGGAGGAGATCGACCGCGCCCTGGCCAAGATCCAACAGGGGACCTACGGAATCTGCGAGACGTGCGGCGAGCCGATCAAAAAGGCCCGCCTCAAGGCGCTCCCGTACGCCTCCCTCTGCATCTCCTGCAAGAGCGGGGGGCTGTCGCGTCGCTGAGCCCGAGGGGCTGACCGGCGGGTCTCCGATCCCGCCGCCGGCGGCGCAGGAACCGGCGCCGGCCCCGGAGCCGGCCCGTCCGCGCCGCACGGGGCTGCTCCTGGCCGTGGCCGGCTCGGTGCTCGTGCTCGACCAGCTCACCAAGGCGTGGGCCCTCGAGGCGCTCGCCGACGGGCCCATCGACCTGATCGGCGACATCCGCTTCAACCTGACGTTCAACAAGGCAGGCGCCTTCGGGCTCGGCGGCGCCTTCATCCCTTTCCTCGCCCTCGGCGCTCTGGTCCTGGTCGTCGCCCTGGCCGCCAGCGGCGGCACCCGCCGGCCGGGACTGGCCATCGCCGTCGGGCTGGTGCTGGGGGGTGCTGTGGGGAACCTGGCCGACCGGATCTTCCGCGAGCCCGGCCTCCTCCAGGGAGCGGTGGTCGACTTCGTCGACCTGCGTGTCTGGCCGATCTTCAACCTGGCCGATTCCGCCATCACCGTCGGCTGCATCCTCCTCCTCGTCTTCGGCTGGAAGGCCGAGGAGTGAGTCCGCCCGGCGTGATCGAGGTGGAGATCCCGGCCGCCCTCGAGGGCGAGCGCGTGGACCGCGTCGTCGCCCTCCTGTGCGACCTGCCCCGCTCGGAGGTGGCCGCCCTCGTCGCCGCTGGCCGGGTCCGCCTCGACGGCGCGTCCGTCACCACCCGGTCGCGGCGCGTGGAGACGGGCCAGCGGCTGGGGGTGGACGTCCCCGAGGCGGCGACGGCCGACCTCGTCCCCGACCCGGCGGTGGCGGTCCCGGTCGCTGACGTGGACGAGTCCGTCGTGGTGGTGGACAAGCCGCCCGGTCTGGTCGTCCATCCGGGAGCGGGGCACCCCGCCGGCACCCTCGTCCACGGGCTGCTGGCCCGCTTCCCGGAGATCGCCGGCGTGGGCGAGCCCGACCGGCCCGGGATCGTGCACCGGCTCGACGCCGGCACGTCGGGACTGCTGGTCGTGGCCCGCACCCAAGCCGCCTACCAGTCGCTCGTCGCCCAGCTGGCGGCCCGCACCGTCGAGCGCCGCTACCTCGCCCTGGTATGGGGGCTGATCGAGGCCGACGCCGGCCTCATCGACGCTCCCGTCGGCCGGTCCCCGGCCGATCCGACGGCCATGGCCGTGACCGCCGGTGGGCGCCCGGCTCGCACCCGCTACCAGGTGGTTCAGCGGTTCTCGGCGCCGGTCGACGCCACCCTGGTGGAGTGTTCCCTCGAGACAGGGCGCACCCACCAGATCCGCGTGCACCTGGCCGCCATCGGCCACCCTGTCGTGGGGGACGGCCGCTATCGTGGGCAGCGGGGCTCGTTGCCTGCCGCCCGCCCGTTTCTTCACGCTTTCCGGCTGGCCTTCGATCATCCCGTGTCCGGGCGGCGGCGCGAGTACGAGTCGTCCCTGCCGGCGGATTTGGAGGACGTGCGTGAGCGACTGGAACAAGCCGAATCGGGGGCGTGACGCCGACCCGGGAGGGGCGGACGATGCCAACCGGCCGTCCTGGCAGCGCCAGCCCACCCCGTCCTCCACGCCGTCCGCCACGCCGTGCGCCAACCAGTC
>JALZEC010000075.1 GCA_030862235.1 Actinomycetota bacterium
CTGAACTCGGTGATCGTGATCGTTGCACAGCCGGGCAGGCGAGAATGCCCCGGGCCTCGAAGTTGGACCGGTTGGTGAAGCCGTGGGCGACCCGGCGGAGCACCTGGAGCTTGTTGTTCGTGCCCTCGAGCCGGCCA
Organism: Actinomycetota bacterium; assembly: GCA_030862235.1. Lineage (GTDB taxonomy): Bacteria > Actinomycetota > Acidimicrobiia > Acidimicrobiales > AC-14 > JALZEC01. Next base: position 138 of record JALZEC010000075.1, read on the forward strand.
TTCGAGGTCCGCCCGGCGCGCGGGTCGTGGAAGGCGAGGATCTCCGTCGACCAGGCGATGACGGTGTCGACCACGTCGTGGAACTCGGGTATCTCCCCGGTGACGTAGAGGTCGCAGAACCGGTCGAGCGCAGCGAGGGCGCCGTCCCGGTCCTCGGCCAGGTACAGGCCGTAGAGCTCCTGCAGCGCTTGCCAGCCGACGGCGACGCGGGGGTGGCGGACGAACAGGCCCTCCAACTCGTCGCGCTGGGACTGGCTCATGGTGTCGGCCCGGCGCAGGAGGGCGAAGCGGGCGACAGCTGAACCCGCAGTGCGGACACCGTGACCACGAGCGAGTCGAGCAGACGGCAATGACCAGCTCGTCGAGCGCGTCGACCACGACGTCGAGCACGCGGATCAACCGCAGGTGCAGGCGAACCTGCATAGTGTCGGGAGCCACGGGGCCTCCTGTTCTCGATGCTTCAGACACACCGAGTTTCAGCGAGGCCCCGCTCTCGAGGGTGGACCCTCTACGACCTGCTCATCCCACGTTTAACGCGAAGGGCCAACATGTTTGTCCACCGCGTCGAGGGCTATATCGGTCGTCGCCGCCGACGGGTATGTACCGCAATCCCGATCCAGGCATGGGCCCCGAGCGGTCACATCGCGATGACGACCTTGCCTCGAACGTGGCCGTCAGCCATGTAGCGGATCGCGGCTGCGGCCTCGTCGAGCTGGTAGGTCCGGTCGACGGGCGGAGTGATCGCTCCGGACTCGATCATTTCGCTGAGCACCACCAGATCGTCCCGCCCCTGCCTGGCGACGAAGGCCCCCAGCTTTTGTGCGACGAAGGGCGACAGCAGCTGGGCTCGAAGATTGCGCTCAATGCCGCCCAGGAATGAACCGCCGTTCTCGCCACCCGTGATAACGAGCCTGCCTTTGGGCGCGAGAGCCCGGCGCAAGTCGGCGATCCGGCGGTTCCCGCCGATGTCGATGATCACGTCATAGCGGTGTTGTCCCTCGGTGAAATCGGCACGGGTGTAATCGATGACGTGATCCCCGCCCATCGCCCGCACAAAGTCCACCTTCGCCGTGCGGGACACGCCCGTGACCTCGGCGCCGTAGGCCTTGGCGATCTGCACCGCGTAGGAGCCGACGCCTCCGGACGCCCCAACGATCAGCACGTGCTCTCCCGGCTGCACCGCTGCCTTGCGCACGGCCTGGAGGGCGGTGGTGGCAGAGACGGGAACGGCCGCAGCCTGCTCGAAGGTCAGGTTCGCCGGCTTGCGGGCGAGGCGACTGGCCTTGCCAATGGCGTAGGTGGCATAAGCCCCCTTGGCCGTGCCGAACACCTCGTCACCCCGGGCGAGGTCTGCCACGTCTTTGCCGACCGCTTCGACCACTCCGGCGACGTCGGAGCCCGGGGTCCGGGTCTTTGGCCCGCGCAGCCCGTAGCCAATGAACCTCACGAGGTACGGCAGCCCGGCCATGAGATGCCACACCCCCCGGTCCACGCCCGCGGCCCGAACTCGCAGCAGGACCTCGTCGTCCCGGATCGCCGGTATGGCGACCTGTTGCAGCCGGAGAACGTCCTCTGGAGCGGTGCTGTAACGGTTCTGCACGATCGCCGCCATAGTCGGCTTGGCGCTGTTCAGTTCCATGGTCTGGTGCTGGCTCGCTCTGGTCATCGGAACCCCCGGGTTGCTCGAACTTACAATGTAAGTAACGTATACTTACAACGTAAGCGTGTCAAGAGAGGAGAGGGCATGGCCGCGACCGCGGACGCCGACCCCCGCGGAGGACGTCTGAGCCGCGACCGAGTGCTTCGGGCGGCAGTGGCCCTCGCCGATGAAGGCGGCATCGACTCCCTCAGCATGCGCAAGCTCGGCGAGGCAGTGGGTGTCGAGGCGATGTCGCTGTACAACCATGTGGCCAACAAGAGCGACCTTCTCGACGGGATGATCGACGTCGTGTTCGGCGAGATTGAGCTGCCACAGGGCGCGGACTGGAAGTCGGCGATGCGGCATCGAGCGATCTCGGCCCGCCGGGCGCTCCGACGTCATCCCTGGGCGATCGGTCGCATGGAGTCGCGAACGTCTCCCGGCGCGGCGACGCTGCGCCACCACGACGCCGTCCTCAGATGCCTCCGCCGGGCCGGCTTCTCGATCGAGCTGACCGCCCACGCGTACTCCGTGCTCGACAGTTACATCTACGGCTTCGCGCTCCAAGAGGCCACGCTTCCGTTCCGGTCAGGGGAGGAGACGGCGGGGGTGGCCCAGGAGATCATGCAGCAGTTTCCGGCCGACGCCTATCCACACCTAACCGAACTGGCGGTCGAACACGTCCTCAAGCCCGGCTACGACTACGGCAACGAGTTCGAGATCGGGCTCGACCTCATCCTCGACGCGCTGGAGCGGGCGAAACTCTCAGCAGGCGACTGAGGAGGGCGTCAGCTTCCCGGCCGGGACAGGCCGTGCTCGTAGGCAAAGGCGGTGGCGGCGGCACGGGAGGAGACGCCGAGCTTGGTGAAGATGTGCGTCAGGTGGCTCGTCACCGTTTTCTCGGAGATGAACAGGGCCTCGGCGATGGCCCGGTTCGTCCGGCCCTGGGCGACGAGCGCCAGCACTTCGACCTCGCGTTCACTGAGGCCAGCGGGGAGACGAGGGGTCGTCTCGGGTGCGGTCGTGCCGGCGCCGCTCTCGGCTGCGAGGCGGTCGAGGGTGACCTGGGCCGTTCGGCGTTCCATCGCCGCCCCGTCGCCGTCTCCCATCGCATCGCAGGCCTCGGCGATCACCAGCCGAGTTCGGGCCGCGTCGTAGGGAGCGTCCAACTCGATCCAGCCCGATAGCGCCGCCCGCAGCGAGACCAGTGCGCCGGTCGAATCGCCCTGGGCCAAGCGGGCGGCGCCCGTCAGCTGGGCAGCTTGCGCCCGCAGGAGCGGCGAACCGAACTCGAGCGCGATCCCGGCCAGTTCGTGCACGGCAGCGTTGGCGGCGTCCACGTCACCCGCCGCGAGCATGATCTCGGCGTACGGACCGAGCACCTTGGCCCGTCCAACCGACCCCTCGGACTGGGCCAGTACCCGGCGAACGCCGCCAGCGGCGGCGTCGACCCGACCTTCGGCCAGCCGCAGCAGCGACAAGCCGGGATGCGGATCGCAGCCGGCCTGGTGGGCCCGCTCGTACGCCTCCTCGGCTTCGGCGAGCTCGCCTCGCAGCCGGTGCAGCTCCGCCTCGACGTAGTGGGCGCCGCCGATCACCAGCAGGTTGACGGGTTCGGCCAGCCGCTCGCACGCTTCCCGTGCGAACGCCACGCCCTCGGCCCATCGACCGTGCAGCTGCAGCAACTCGGCCCGGTGCAGCAGGCAGTGGCCGCGATAGAGGACGAGGTCGGGTTGGACGTCGCACCACCGGGTAAACGAGTCGCACCACACCTCGCCGCGGCGGACATCGAACACCTCGTGGCAGCCGTCGATCACGGTGCAGTACGCGTCGCCGGCCACGATCGGGGACACCTCACCGGCCTCGACCGACACCATGACCTCGTCGAGCAGGGACAGGCCTTCCCGTACGTCGCCCAGGTAGATCAGGCAACGGCCGACGCCGAGGTTGGCAAGCGCCCGTAGCTCACGATCGCCGAACCGGTCGGCGACCTTGGCCGCCCGGGCGAAAAGCTCCCGCGCGCCCGGGATGTCCCCATCCTCGAAGATGCGGCACATGCCGGCTGCGTACTCGAGGTAGCCGTGCTCGACACAGTCCGCGGCCTGGTCCAGAACCTGGCGGACCCGCGCCACCCACCCGCTGGACCGACCGATGTCCCCCTTGAAACCGAGGGCTTGCGCCAGCTGGATGCCGAGCCTGGCCGCCCGGGGGAGGTCACCGGCTTCGAGGCAGGCGGCGTGGGCCTGGGTCCAAGCATCGAACGCCTCCCCTTCCCGGCCGGTCAGATAGGCGACCGCGGCGAGGGAGTCGAGCTCGTCGACGGAGAGGGGGCCCGACACCGACTGTTCGGTCAGCAGCCGGTATGCCCGTCCCCACTCGTGCCGTGCAAGGGCCTGGCGGGCGACGTCCTCTAGCGGTCCCACAGCACCAGTGTCGCCGAGCCGAGCCGCTCAGGCGAAGAAGGAACCGACCCGTTCGGGCGCGACGCCCAAGAACATCCACATCTCGGCGATGCGGTCGCGGTCGAACCGGTACACAAAGGCATTGTCGGACTCGAGGGTCTTGCCGTTGCGGCCAAGGGTCGCGTGCTCCCACTCGGCCGCCCAGCCGTCGACGCCCACGCAGAACTTCTGCTCGAGGCGAACGTCGCCGTTGGTCGCCTCGAACACCGAGCCCAGCACCTCGAGAAGGCCGGTGACGCCGGGGTGGTCGCCCGCCCGCTCATACGGGCCGCGCAAATGGAAGACGAAGTC
>JALZEC010000076.1 GCA_030862235.1 Actinomycetota bacterium
GGCGAGCAGCGCCGCCGACCGGGCGAGCGACACCGCCGGTGGCCTCGCCGGACGGGTGCGGAAGGCGCCGGAGACGGCAAGGGCCAAGGCCGAGGGCAACCCCCTCGCCGCGGGAGCCTTGGCCGCCGCCGCAGGCTTCTTCGTCGCCTCCCGACTGCGGGCGAGCGAGCGAGAGCGGCAGCTGGCCCAGCAGGCCCTGGCGCGCCTGGAGCCGTTCAAGGAAGAGGCGGTGTCGCTGGGCCGCGATGCGGTCGGGGAGTTGAAGCGCTCGGCCAAGCAGGGCGTGGCCCAGGTGGCCAAGGACTACGCCGTCTCGGTCGTGAGCGACGTGAAGAGCGAGGTGAGCAGCTCGAGCGACGAGCTGGGCGAGCAGGCTCGAGAGGACGCGGCCGAGGTGAAGGAGCAGGCCCGCACGTCGGCCCGCCGGGTGGCAGGCGAGGCCAGGTCCTCGACCCAAACGGCCCAGACGCAGACCCGGAAGGCGGCATCGACGGCCAAGCGGGCGGCCAAGACCGCCCGTTCCCGCAAGTCCTCGACGTCCGGCGCCAGCCGCACGACCACAGCCCGCAAGGCGACCTCAACCCGCCGCCCGCCCTCCAGCGGGCGAAACCAGAGCTCCGAAACGGGGGCGCCGGCCCGGAAGTCGGCGTCTTCGAGGTCCCGCCGCCAGGGATCGGGAACCCAGAGGACGGGGACGAGCACACCCGCTCCTCGCTAGTTCCGATCTCATCTTCCAGACGACGAGCGAGGGCGAGCAGCTGAGCTGCTCGCCCTGACGGCGTCAGGCGGGCTGTACCAGCGGCGCTGCTCGCTGGGCAGGCAGGGTGTGCCCCCGGAGCTCGTCCACCGCAGCCAGCACCTGTTCCACGGTGATGGCGAGGAGCGCCGGGTCGGTCCGATGGGAATGGGGTTCGCCGATCCGGCCGGCCCACAGCCCGCGGTGGATGGGACGCTCCGGAGGTGGACCCCACTCGGCCGGAGAAGCCGGTCCGAACAGGACCACCGACGGGGTCCCAACGGCGGTGGCGAGATGCGCCACTCCCGTATCCCCGGAGAGGACGAGGCCGGCGGCGGCGACCAGAGCAGCCAGCTCGACCAGATTCGTCCGGCCGGCGAGCACCGCCCCTGCGGGGAGGCCGGCCATGGCGGCCACCGAAGCGGCGAGGGGTGCCTCGTCCTCGTTCCCCGTGACGAAGATCGTCCTCCCTGCCAATCGCTCGTGACGGGCGACCGCCGCCCAGCGCTGCAGCGGCCACCGCCGTGAAGGGCTCTTGGCGCCGGGATGGACGACGGTGGCCCCATGAGCCGACGACGGAAGGGGTACCGGCGGCGGGCACAGGTCCAGGCGGTCGGGATCGGCGGGGATCCCCGACTCCTCCAGCAGCCGGCACCAGCGGGCGACCTCGTGCTCGTCAGTCGCGAACCTTGGTCCGCCGGTGCTGGCCGGCACGTCGGGGTGGGCGAAGGCGATGAACCGGTGGGGGCGGGTGCGGAGGAGGACCTGGTGGCTGTGGGGGCCGCGGCCGTGCAGGTTCACGGCAACGTCGGGCGCAGGAACCCAGTCGGGCAGGGGCTCGAGACCATTCACGGCCAACACGTCGTCCACCACCGGACCGGAGCCGGGACCGTCCACCGTGGCCGCCCTGACCAGCGGTTCGAGCGCAGCGGGCACGGCCAGGACTCGCCGGTGGCCCGGATAGGCCTCGGCGAGAGCCCGAAGGGCAGGAAGGCCGGTGAGGAAGTCCCCCAGCCCCAGAGCCCGCAGGACGAGGAGCCAGCGGCGGTCGCGCCCCGTAGGCGCGCCGACGAGCACGCTCATGGCCAGGAGGACTCCATCGACGGGGTGACCACCAACTCGCGTACCTCGCACCCGGGCGGCTGGCGGAGGGCGAACAGAACGGCGGCGGCTACGTCCTCGGGTCGGTTCAGCTTGGCGTCGGCGGGAGGTTTGTAGCGCTCGTCCCGGTCGTCGAAGAAGGCCGTGTGCATGCCACCGGGAACGAGCAGGGTGACGCCCACCCGACCGGCCAGCTCGGCGGCCAGTGCCCGGGTGAACCCGACCACGCCGAACTTGCTGGCGCAGTAGGCGGTGGCGTCGCTGAAGGCCCGCAGGCCGAGGGTGGACGCGACCGTCACCAGCGTCCCCCCGGTGGCCTCGAGGGATGCCAGCGCGGCTCGGACCACGGCGACGGTCCCGAGCAGGTTCACCTTGACGACCCGCTCCCAGTCGTCGGGAGGGACGTCCTCCAAACGCCCGCAGGCGTCGGTCCCGGCGGCGGTGAAGACGGCGTCAAGGGGACCGCAGCGATCGATCAGGCGGCGAACGGCCGCTTCCGCGGCCCGCCCGTCAGCCAAGTCGACCAGCTCGTACTCGACCGGCCGGGCCGGCAGGACCCGGTCGAGGACGACCGGCCGGCCGCCGGCGTCGGCCACGGCAGCCACGACCGCCGCCCCCAAGCCGGACGACCCCCCCGTGATCAGGACGGTTCCCAGGTCACGCTCGGGCACGGTTGGCGACCTCCTCGAGCAGCCGGCTGGTGGAACGCCCGGGCAGGTACGGGAGGATCACGGCCTGTCCGCCCCATTCGGCCAGTAGGCGCGCCTCGGGCAGGTCGCTGCCGGCGTAGTCACCACCCTTGACCCAGACATCGGGGCGGAGACGGTCGAGGATGGCGGCAGGCGTTTCCTCGTTGAAGATGGCGACGGCGTCGACACACTCCAGGGCGAGCAGGACGGCGGCCCGGTCGTCCTGGGGCGAGACGGGACGGCCCGGTCCCTTCAGGCGCTGCACGGACCTGTCCGAGTTGAGGCAGACGACGAGGCAGTCACCCAACGCCCGTGCGCCTTCCAGGAGCCCGACGTGACCGGCGTGAAGGAGGTCGAAGCAGCCTCCCGTGGCGACCACCGTGCCGCCCCGACGGCGGACCGACTCGATCACGGAGGCAGCATCGGGCTTGGCCGCGGCGAGAACGGCGCCGGCGTCGCGCTGGCCGAAGCGAAGGGCTGCGGCGCCGCCCCCAACGACGAAGGCGCTGGCCGCGCCCACCGCGCCCAGGACCGCTTCCTCCACCAGCGCTCCGCCGGCGAGGAGAGCGGCGGCGGTCGAGGCGAACCGGTCACCGGCTCCGCACGGGTCTGCGGCGACAACCGTCGGCGCGGGGACGACGAAGGGCGGTCCGTCCCCCTCGATCAGCATGGCGCCCCCCTTCCCGAGGGTGATGACCACGGCCGCCGCTTCGTAGAGGTCACGAAGGCGGGCGGCCCGTTGGGCCTGGGCGCCCAGTCCGTCGCCCTCGACGTCGGGAGCTCGCTGGGCCGCTTCCGCCCGGTTGGGGGTCAGCAACCGGCAACCGGGGACGGGGTCGGCGCCCCGGGGATGGGGATCCCAGATGACGGGCACGCCGGGAGTGAGGGACGAGAGCATCCGCCGCAGGCTGGGAGAGGCGGGGACGCCGCGGCCGTAGTCGGAGACGAGCACGCCCGACGCCTGCCGGAGCGCGGCGTCCACCTCCTCACCCGGCTCCCCGGCCGGGGCGAGCTCCTGGCAGGCGTGATCGATGCGCAGCAGGCTGTGGGAACCAGCGCGGACTCGGATCTTCTCGGGCGTGGGGCCGTGCAACCCCAGGTCGACGAGCCGGACGCCCGCCTCAGTCAGGAGGCGCGTGAGCTCCTGCCCCCCTTCGTCGTCGCTGAGGGCGGTGACGAGCACGACGTCTCGCCCGTCCGAGGCGGCCAGGGCGGCGGCCAGGCCTGCCCCGCCGGGACGGGCCTCCTCCCGCTCTTGGTCCAGCACCGGAGCCGCCGCATCCGGGCAGACCCGTTCGACCCGCCCCTCGATGTCTCGGTCGAGGAGGGTGTCTCCGACCACGATCAGCGGGCCACGTCTCATCGCCGGACCCCCTCGACGAGGGCGTGGCGAAGGGGCAGGGTCTGGTACCGCCCCCCCTGGGCAGCGACCTCCTGGTCGAAGCTGGCGCACAACAGGTGGACCACCACCTGGTGCACCTCCTGGACGGTGGCGACCGCGGGAGCGGGGACGCAGAGGGCGTCGTCGCACGCCTCGCTCAACGGGTTGGGCCCCGGGCCGGTGAGGCCCCACGTCGTGAGGCGGTTCCGGCGAGCCACCTCCACCGCGGCCAGCACGTTGGGGCTGCGTCCGGAGGTCGACAGGGCGAGAAGGACGTCACCCGGCCGACCGTGGGCCTCGACCTGGCGGGCGAAGACGGCCTCGGCACCGTAGTCGTTGCCGATGGCGGTGACGCTCGACGTCTCGGCGTGCAGGGAGAGGGCGCTGAAGGCGGGGCGGTCGTCCCGGTACCGGCCCACGAGCTCGGACGTCAGGTGCTGCGCCTGAGCCGCACTGCCCCCATTCCCTGCCGCCAGGAGACGCCCGCCCCGCAGAAGCACGCCCGCCAGGTGCTGGGCCCACGCCTCGATGCGCTCCACCTCGGGGTCGAGGGCGAGGAGTGCCCGCCGGAGGTGGGCGAGATGCTCGCGACCCACGGGCAGAGGCGGCACGATGCCAGCGCCAACGGGCTCCACCGCGGAAGCGGCGGGAACGGCGCTTCGGTGCTCGCTCATGCCGGGCCCCCACCGGCGGCGACGGCGGACTCGTGCACGAGGCCGGCGTAGACATCGAGCATCGAGTCGGCGACCTTGGGCCATGTGTACCGGCTCCGCACCCGCCGGTGCCCAGCGGCTCCCAGGGCCTTGCGGTACTCGGGGTCGGCCAGCAACCCCCGGGCGGCGTCGGCGACGGCATCGGCATCACGCGGCGGGACGAGCACGCCCGTCTCGCCGTCGACCACCGTGTCGGTGAGCCCGCCGACGGCCGAAGCGACGACCGGAACCCCGCAGGCCATTGCCTCGAGAGGGACGATCCCGAATGGCTCGTACCAGGGCACGCACACCGCGAGATCGGCCGAGCGGAGCAACGCCGGCAACTGGGCGTGCGAGAGACGGCCCAGCAGGCGGACGCGGTTGGCGACGCCCGACCGCTCGGCCAGGTCGATCAGGCGGCGAGCCTGAGGGTCCTTGTGCAGCGCGCATGCCTCGGGACCGCCGGCGACGACCAGCTCCGCACCGGGCACCCGGGTGAGGGCGGAGATCGTCGTCCCCACGCCCTTGCGCTGGACCAGCCGGCTCACCACGACGAGCCGCTGGAGACCGCCAGGGTGCCGGGGGAAGGCGGGGCCCCATGGGCGGAACAGCAAGGGGTCGACGCCACACGGCACGACCGAGATCCGGTCGGCGTCCGTTCCCATGCGGACGAGCTCGAAGACCTCGTCGCTGCATGTCGCCACGACCCGGTCAACCGTCGCCGCCAGCTCCCGCTCCACCTCGATACGCTCGGGCGGGCTCGTGTCCTTGTCTCCTTGATGGCGGCGTTTGACGACGCCGAGGGCGTGGAAGGTCAGGGCGACGGGAATCTCCAGCCGTCGGGCCGCCTCGATCGCCGCCCAGCCGGACATCCAGAAGTGGGCGTGGACGAGGTCAGGCGGCGCCTGCTCCCACTGACGGCGAAGGTCGGCGGCGAAGGCGGGCATGAACGGAAACAGCTCGTCCTTGGGGATGGGCCCGGGCGGTCCGGCGGGTACGTGGTCGACCGTGACTCCACCGATCATCGGCACCCGGCGCTGCAGGTTGAGATTGTCCCGGCGGGTGTGGACCACCACCTCGTGCCCTCGCCGCGCCAGCTCGCTGGCCAGGGCGGCCACGGCCACGTTCTGACCGCCAGCGTCCTCCCCGCCGAGCTGGGCGAGCGGGCTGGCGTGCTCCGAAACCAGGGCCACGCGGAGGCGCCTCATACCAGGGCCTCCTGCGCTACGGGCGCCGGAGCGGGCGGGGGCCGGAGGTTGTCCCCGCCCAGCTCGAGGACTGCGAGGAGGGCTTCGGAGACGCTCACCCGACCCAGGCACGGGTGCCCCTCGACGGGACACGTGCGGGCCCGGCAGCCGGCGCACGGAATGGCGGCGTCACCGAGCAGCCGCAGGGGGACGCCCCAGGGGCGCCAGCGGACAGGGGGCACAGTCGGCGCGAAGAGGGACACGACGGGCGTGCCGACCGCCGCCGCCAGGTGGGCGGGACCGGTGTTCCCGGTGACGACCACCTCCGCTCCCGCCAACACTTCGGCCAGTTCGGGGAAGCTCAACTGTCCACCGGCGTCGATCGCGCTCTCAGCTCGGCCCGAACCCTTGGCTCCGCCCGCTACGAAGCCGGTCAACTCGCGCTCGGACGGGCTTCCGGTGACGACCACGGGACACATCTGGACCAGCTCAGAGACCAGATCGCGGTGGCGCTCCGGAGCCCACGCTCGCGCCGGGACGGAGGCGCCGGGGTGGACGACGACGTACGGCTGGTCGGGCTGCACCGCCAGCGAGCGACCCTTCACCGGACGGCGGACGGCCAACCGCCCGTCGTCCCCCGGCGGAAGCCGGTAACCCAGGGTCGCCACCAGCGAGAGGGCCCGCTCGACCTCGTGGATGTCGTCCTCCACTTTGTGGCGAACGTCGAGCAGGGAACCGGGGTAGTCCTCCGAGATGGCGGCGAGAGTGGGAACGCCGGCGAGGCGCAGGAGGAGCGCCAACGGCAGCGGGCTCTGGTGGAAGGACGTGAGGATGATCGCCTGGTCCACCTCGAGCGCCGCCACCTCGTCGACCAACGTTTGCACCGCCGTCCCCGAGACGGGTTCCGGTTCGGGGTCGATCCAGCCGGCGGAGAACTCGATCACTCGATCGACTCCCGGGAGCAGTTCAGCTGCCCCCCGACCTCGAGGTCCGCACAAGAACGTCACCTGGCCAGCCCTGGCAGCGACGGCCCGCACCGCTGGTCCCCCCAGGAGCACGTCGCCAAGACTGTCGAGACGGGCCACGAGGACGTGGGGACCTCCCCACGGTTGCAGAAGACGGTCGACAGCCTCAATCAGGTCAGCCGCCACCTCTGCCGCCGCCGCCACCTCCTCCGCTCGGGTGGCTGGAGTGGGCACGAGGATCGGCCGGGCCCCTGCGGCGAGAGCGGCGTCGACGTCGGACCCTATGTCACCGACCAGCGCGCAGTCCGTCGGGTGGACACCGAGCCGGTCGGCGACCTGCGTCACCAGGCCGGGGGCCGGCTTGCGGCAGGCACAGCCGTCCTCGGGACCATGGTCGCAGATGGCCCACGCGGCGAAGGGCCCGAGCAGCTCCTCCACCCGCCGGTTGACGGCGTCCACCTGGTCACGAGTGATGAGTCCCCGGGCCACGCCGCTCTGGTTGGACACGACCGCCACCGGGATCCCAGCCAGCCGCAGGCGGTCAAGGGCGATGCGGGCGCCGGCGACAGGCTGCACCCGCGCCGGATCGCCGTTGTAGGGGACGTCGCGAACGAGGGTGCCGTCCCGGTCGAAGAGCACGGCCGCCGGACGGCGGCCCGCACGGCCCGGTTCGGTCATGCCGCTCCCTTCGCCGTGAACGCCCGACGGCGCACGAGGAACGGCCCGAGGGCCAGTGCGTCCACCGGCGCCGAGCCGAAGCACTCCAGGGCGTCTCGGGGATCGTCAACCATGGGGCGTCCGGCGGTGTTGAGGCTGGTGTTGACGAGCACCGGCACCCCCGTCCGCCGCTCGAACTCCTCGAGCAGGTGGGCGACGAGCGGCTCCTCGCCTCGATCCACCGTCTGGATGCGCGCCGTGCCGTCGACGTGAACGGCGGCCGGGATACGGTCCCGCCACTCCTGGCGGACCTTGTGGACGAACAGCATGTACGGGCTGGGCAGGACCCCTTCGAAGACGTCCGCCGCCCGTTCCGCCAGGACCATGGGCGCCACCGGCCGGAACTGCTCCCGGCCCTTGACGTCGTTGACGCGCTGCACGTTTCCCTCGTGACGCGGATCGCATAGGAGGCTGCGGTGGCCGAGGGCCCGCGGTCCGTACTCGCTGCGACCCTGGAACCAGGCGACCACCCCGTCGTCGGCCAAGACCTCGGCCACAGCGGCGGCGATGTCCTGGGGGCGGTCGTAGTGCACATCGGCGGTGGTGAGCCACGCCTCCAGGTCGTCGTCGTCCCAACCCCGCCCGAGGGCAGCCGTTTCCATGGGCCGCACACGGTCGCCCAGGGCGTGGGCCACGTGGAGAGCGGCGCCGAGGGCGGTGCCGGCATCGCCCGCTGCCGGCTGCACCCAGACCTGCTCGAAGGGGCCCTCGGCGGCGATGCGAGCGTTGGCAACACAGTTGAGGGCCACGCCGCCGGCCAGGGTGAGTGCTTTCTGGCCGGTCTGGCCGTACAGCCAGCGGGCGAGCTCCAGCAGTACTTCCTCCAGGCGGAGCTGGACGCTGGAGGCGAGGTCGGCGTGGTCGCCGGTCACCGGTTCTCCGCGCCCTCGGCGCTTCACCAGGGTCGCCAGGTCGAGCGGCTCGACCACGAACCCACCGTCGCCCGTGGCCCGGACGGCTTGGCGCAGCTCGGGCAGGAACGCGGGCCGCCCATAGGCGGCGAGGGCCATGACCTTGTACTCGTCGGACGACCGGCGGAAGCCCAGGTGCTCGGTGACCTCTTCGTACAGGAGCCCGAGGGAGTGGGGAAGGTGCTGGGCGGCCAGGATCTCGAGATCGCCGTCCTGGGAGCGACCGGCCAGGTGGGACGCCTGCTCGCCACGGCCGTCGAGCACCAGGACGCTCGACGAGGGGTAGGGCGCGGCCAGGTGGGCCGAGGCGGCGTGGGCCACGTGGTGGGGCACGAAGCGGACGCACGCGGGGTCGAGGCCGGGCAGGGCGGACTGGAGTAACAGCGGCGCCCGCCGGGCGTAGAGGGTGCGTAGTCCTTCCCAGCCGTCGGCGATCAGGGCGTCCAGGTCGCCGCCCGGCTCCGGCGCCAGCTGGGGGTCGTAGGAGTAGGCCACGGCATCGAGGTCCTCGGGGCTGATCCCCGCCTGCTCGAGACACCAGGACGCCGCCTGCTCCGGCAGCTCCCAGGTGGAGAACGGCACCGGGAGCTTGCCGTGCTTTCGGCGATTGAACCGCTCCTCTTCGGCCGCGGCAACAACCGACCCGTCGGCCGCCAAGGCCGCGGCAGGGTCGTGAAACACCGCATTGATTCCGAGCACCAGGGCCACGCCTCGCCCTCCGTCCTTCGAAAACCACGGTCCGTAGTGGTAGGGGCGCCAGGGCTTGACACACCCGTCACTGTCCGCGCGCCTTCTACCCGTGTTGAAGGCGCGGGTAACTCCAGGGAGGGATTTTGGTTGCCTTGCCGGCGGCCCCGGGAAGGAACGCCGGGTCCACTTTGACGCGCTGGAGGACCCCATGGTCGAGCTCGGGTACGCCCTTTCCTGTGAGGAGCACAGGCCTGCAGATCTCATCGCCTACGCCCGCCGGGCCGAGGAGTGCGACTTCGGGTTCGCCCTGATCTCCGACCACTTCCACCCCTGGATCGACCGCCAGGGTCACAGCGGCTTCGTGTGGACGGTTCTGGGCGGCATCGCCCAGGCGACGGAGCGGCTGAAGGTCGGGACCGGTGTCACCTGCCCAACTGTCCGGATCCACCCGGCGATCATCGCGCACGCGGCGGCCACGACTGCGGACCTGTTCGGTGGCCGGTTCTTCCTGGGCGTGGGTACTGGCGAAAACCTCAACGAGCACATCCTGGGCGACCGCTGGCCCGAGGTCGACGTGCGCATCGAGATGCTGGAGGAAGCCGTCGCCCTGATCCGCGAGTTGTGGAAGGGCGAGCTGACGAGCCATCACGGTCGCTACTACACCGTTGAGAACGCCCGCATCTACACCCTCCCCGAGGAGCTACCGCCCATCCACGTGGCCGCCGCCGCCGAGAAGGCGGCGACCAGCGCCGGGCGCATCGGCGACGGCTTCATCGGGGTTGCCCCCGACGCGGAGACGATCCAGGCATTCGAGAAGGCCGGTGGTGCGGGCAAGCCGCGCTACGGCCAGCTCACCGTGTGCTGGGGGGAGGACGAGGCGGAGGCCCGGCGGACGGCCGTCGAGTGGTGGCCGAACATGATCATCCCCGGCCAGCTGTCCCAGGAGCTCCCCCTCCCGTCCCACTTCGACTCGGCCGCCCAGCTCGTGCGGGAGGAGGACATGGCCGAGCTGATCCCCATCGGCCCCGACCCGGAGCGACACCTGGCCAAGCTCGGGGAGTACTTCGACGCCGGCTACGACCACGTGTACGTCCACCAGATCGGACCCGACCAGGAGGGTTTCTTCCGCTTCTATCAGCGGGAGGTCATGCCCAAGCTCTGACGCGTCGGGCCTGGGCCCCCGTTCTCGGTCAGAAGGGCAGCACCCCGTTGAGGTTGGGCATGCCGGGGATCGAGCTCAACGAGCCGAAGGGGACGCATGCGCCCAGGTTCAAGCTCCCCAGCGATGGCACGGTGCCCGCTCCCAGACCGGGGACGTCACCCAGGCCGAGGCCGGGCAGGTTGCCGACCATGGTGAAGATCGACGACAGACAGGCGTCGAGATTGAACGGCATGCAGCCCGAGAAATCAAAGCCCGACAGACCGGGGATGGAGGAAACCCCGGTCCCTCCGCTGCCCCCGAAGAACCCGGTCCAGCTCCCGGCCAAGTGGGCCAGGTTGCCGAAGTTCCCGCCCGCCCCGGGAAGGTTCTGGAGCATGCCACTGATGGAGGACATGCACTTGGTGACGTCGATGGGGGCGCACGTTCCGAAGTTGAACCCGCTCAGGCTGGGGACGGATCCAGGCGCGGCCGATCCGATCATGTCGAGGATCGAGCTGACGCAGTCGCCGACCGCGCCCGGCAGCTGAGCGCCAGAGGTGGAGATCAGGGTCTTGACGCAGCTGATGACCTGCGGCGAGATCTGGCTGAGCGGCACCCGGGGCTGGCCGGTTTCGACGTCGACGATGTCCTTGACGCAGGCGGGGATGGGAAGCGAACCCGTCCCCGCCAGCCCAGGCAGGCCGGAGACGTTGGAAAGGCCGGGCACACTCGGCAGGCTGACGCCGGGGAGCGGCGCGCTCGGCGTGCTCGCCCCGGGAAGACTGACGTTGGCCTCGCCCGTCGGCAAGCCGCTGGTCGAGACATGGACCCCGTCGGTGCCTACCGTGACCTGGATCGAGGGGGCGCCCGCGCCGCCGTCCACGCTGACGGCGATGCTCGCCTCGCCCTCGCCGGAAGACACGGTGGGAAGGTCGAACGGGCTGACGGCTTCGATAACCCCGGCCACCGCATCTTGGGCCGGCCCGGGAAGGGCACCGGCCGCCCCCGCTGCCGTCACCCCCACCATGCCGGTCGTGGCCCCGGCGACGATCTTGCCGATCAGGCTCGAGAGAAATCCAGCGGGCATCATGGTGCGTCGTTTCCTCCACTTCGGTAGTCCGGCCACCTGCTCGACAGGTCGGTTGACGTTGCTCCCAGCCGTCGCCAGCTGGTCGCCCTTTTCCGTGGAGAAGCCCGCCAGCAGCACGTCCGCCAGCTCGAGCGAAGGGCTCGGGGCTGGGCGGGCGGCCACCGCTCGGACGTCACGTGCGAACGCGACCAGGACGTCGTCTCGCGCCGGTCCATCGTCGATCGGCGCTCGGCCGGCGAGGATGGCGTCGATGGTCAGTTCATCAGGGAAGTCAGAGACGGGCATCTCACCCGGTTCATCGCACGGAAAGATCACAGGGGTACGCCCTCGCGCTCCAGAATTGCTCGCAGGCCAGCCAGACCTCGCCGCTGGAGCGCCTTGACCGCTCCGGGGGTGCGCCCGAGGGCGCCGGCGACCTGCTCGACGCTGAGGTCAGCGACGATGCGGAGGAGGAGCACGTCCCGCTGCCCGGCAGGGAGGCGGCGGCACAGCTCACGCACGCGGCCCTCGGCCAGCTCGCGCCAAGCGTCCTCCTCAACGTCGCCCGCTCGCCGGTCGGGAACCCGGCCGTCGCCGCCCCATGCCGGCCGGACGGCGGCTCGGCGGTGCTCGTCGACCAGACGCCGGTGCGCAATCGTGAACAGCCAGCCCCGGAACTGGTCTTCTGTCCCGGAGAAGGCGCGGAGGTTCCGGAAGGCGCCCAGGAAGACTTCGGACGTGAGGTCTTCGGCGTCGAACGCCCCCTGGAGCCGAAGGTAGGAGACGACCGCCGGCGAGAACGCTCGCCACAGGCGCTCGTAGGCCCACGGCGTGTCCGATCGAGCGGCGGCAAGCAGGCGGTCGAACGACCCGGGCGAGAACCCCCCCACACGTAGCCCATCGGCTCGCCCGAAACACCACTTGAGCGGAAACACTCGCCGGGTCGGCACCGGCCGGACGTAGCCTCGCCCGATGGCTGACACCTACGACGTGATCGTCATCGGGGGCGGACCGGCGGGAGAGAACGTGGCCGGCCGATGCGCGGAGGGCGGTTTGGAAACCGCGCTGGTGGAACGGGAGCTGGTGGGCGGCGAGTGCTCCTACTGGGCATGCATGCCGAGCAAGGCCCTCTTGCGTCCCGGTGAGGTGCTCGCTGCCGCCCGCCGGGTCCCCGGGGCACGCGCCGCCCTGTCCGGCGAACTGGATTCGGCCGAGGCCCTGAAGTGGCGGAACTCAGTGGCCACCGACTGGGACGACCGCTACCACGTGCAGTGGCTCGACGAGGCCAAGGTCACCCTGATCCGAGGCCACGCCCGCATGTTGGGCGCCCGGCAGGTGGAGGTCGAGACCGAGGAGGGGGACCGACGGTTGACCGCTCGGCAAGCCGTCGTGCTGGCGACCGGATCGAGCGCCGCTCCACCGCACGTCCGGGGACTGCCCGAGACCCGCCTGTGGGACAACCGCGACGGCACCGAGGCCCAAGAGATCCCCGAACGGCTGCTGGTCTTGGGCGGCGGCACCGTGGGCTGCGAGCTGGCCCAGGCCTACCGCCGTTTGGGCGCTCGCCGGGTCACCGTGGTCGAGGCCAGCCCCCGGCTGCTCCCGACCGAGGAACCGTTCGTCGGCGAGCAGATCCGGAAGGCGTTCGCCGACGAGGGCATCCTCGTCTACACCAGCACCACTGCCGTGCGTGTGAGCCGCGAGTCAGACGACGGACCCGTCACCGCCATTCTCCACAGCGGCCAGAGCGTCACCGCCGATGAGCTGCTCGTCGCCGTCGGCCGGACACCGAACACCTACGACCTGGGCATGGAGACAGTTGGGCTGCGCCCCGGAGACCGAGTGGAGGTGGACGACCAGCTGCGGGCCACCAACGTCGCCGGCGGGTGGCTCTACGCCGTGGGCGACGTGAACGGCCGTGCCCTGCTGACCCACATGGGCAAGTATCAGGCGCGGCTGGCAGCCGATGCCATCCTCGGAAGGCCGGCGGAGGCGTGGGCCGACCACAGGGCCATCCCCCGGGTCGTGTTCACCGACCCCCAGGTGGCGGCGGTCGGACTCACCGAACATGGCGCGGCGCAGGCCGGCATCGAGGCAAGGGTGGTGGCGGTGGCCACGGAGTCGGTTGCCGGAGCCACGGTTCGTGGCGAAGGGATCTCGGGCACCTGTCAGCTGATCGTCGACCGCCACAGGGGCGTGATCATCGGCGCCACGTTCACTGGCCCGGAGATCGCCGACCTGCTCCACGCCGCCACCATCGCCATCGTGGGTGAGGTGCCGCTGGAGCGGCTGCGCCACGCCGTGCCCGCCTACCCCACCCTGAGCGAGGTCTGGCTGAAGCTGGTGGAGGGGTACTTGGCCGCCGGGTAGTTCTCAGCTCATGCGGCGGGAGAGCTCTTCGCTGTACTCCGGGAAGTACTGCGAGATCGTGTCGAGGGAGAACTCCTTCATGATCGACGAGGCTGGCTCCCGCTCCAGCAGGAAGGCGAAAGACTCGCGGACCACCCTCTCCTCGTCAGTGTCGGCCAGGTTGAGGTCCTCGAGGAGGGCCTCGGGCACGGTCACCTGATGCGACGTGGTGGTGTCCCCTTCGGTCACCTGTACGCCGAACTGATGCGGTCCCATGGGCGACACGTTGATCTGGCTCACGGCCTCACCCCTACCCCGACCACTCTGCTTCCAAAGCCCGTCCGACGGGTAGGGCTTTCCCATGCGGGTGGTCATCACCGGTGCGACGGGCAACGTCGGGACAAGCCTGGTGGAGGCCCTGGCCAGCGACCACGGCGTGGACTCAATTCTCGGCCTGGCCCGGCGACCGCCCGCGACGTGGCGCCCACGCAAGGTCGAGTGGGCCGCGGCCGACGTTGTCACGGCCGACCTCGTTTCCTTGTTCCGGGGCGCGGATGCAGTCGTCCATCTGGCCTGGCTGATCCAGCCGTCGCACGACCTCGACGTGCTCCGGGCGGTGAATGTCGACGGGAGCCACCGGGTGTTCCGCGCCGTGGCGGAGGCGGGCGTCCCCGCGCTCGTGTACGCCTCATCCGTCGGCGCCTACTCACCGGGCCCGAAGGACAGGCCGGTGGACGAGACGTGGCCCACCGCCGGCATCGACTCGAGCTTCTACGCCCGCCACAAGGCCGAGGTCGAGCGGTTGCTCGACAGCTTCGAGGCTGACTACCCCGGCATACGCGTCGTGCGGATGCGGCCCGGGCTCATCTTCAAACGGGAAGCGGCGTCGGGGATCCGCCGCCTGTTCTTCGGTCCCTTGGTCCCCACCCGGCTCCTGCGACCGAGCTGGATCCCGGTCGTGCCCCGGGTCGACCGCCTCGTGTTCCAGTGCCTCCACACGTCGGACGTGGCCGAGGCCTACCGGTTGGCCGTCACTGGCGACGTCCATGGCGCGTTCAACGTGGCGGCCGACCCGGTTCTCGACGGGAACGAATTGGCGCGGGCGCTCGGCGCCAAGCCGCTGCCGGTACCCGGGGTCGCCCTCCGGGTGCTGGCCGACGTCACGTGGCGGGCCCATCTGCAGCCCACGCCGTCGGGCTGGGTGGACATGGCCCTGTCCGTCCCCATCCTCAGCACGGCCAAGGCTCGACAGGAGCTGGGATGGGCCCCCCGGTACAGCTCCCACGAGGCCCTGCTCGACCTTCTCGAGGGGCTGGCGGATGCGTGCGAGGGGCCGACGCCGGCCCTCGCCCGACGGTTCGCCCAGCCCGAGCTGCGGGAGCTTCAGCGGCGCGAGGCGGGCGCAGCCTTCACCTCCTGAGCGTGCCGGAGACGGGCCGGCAAGAGCGTCCTTCGCCGTTCGATTTCTGCCCGGCCGGAAACCGGACGATTGCCGCTGCTCAATCGGGGCAATACCATGGATTCTGGTTGAGAGCACAGCCGGGCGACGGCAGCCGATGGTGTGACAATCGAAGGTCCGGATGTGGCTGTGGATCTCTCCCTCGCGGCGAGCTTTGCATCGCCTCATGGCCAAGCCGTCTCGCGTCTCGCCCCCTCACCACCGCTGTACCCGGAGGCTTCCCGCCATGCAGTCCGAACTTCTCGCCGCACTCCGAAGGTACGAGGAGCCCACTCGCCGCCGCCCGTCGCACCCCGACGCCAACACCCGCCCTGGGCCAGACACAATGGCGGGTGCTCAACAGTTCTGCGTCGAGTGGGAGGTAGCCGAGCGCTCATGAGTTCTTCGCTCTGCGCCTTGAGCGGTCCATGACATCCTCGGGGCCCTCGGTCCCCGCCTCCTTCGTCGTCCACGTTTCGGGCAGCGACGGAGCGATGACCGCACGGCTGGTGGGCGAGCTCGACCTGGTTACGGTCCCGGGTTTCGAGCAGCGCCTGGAGAGCTTGCGCGTGGAGGGAGCACGACAGCTCACCCTGGATCTGGCCGACCTCGTCTTCATCGACTCGACCGGCCTCAGCGCGCTGGTGTCCGCCCTCAAGCGCTACCGGGCAGATGGCGGCGACATCGTCCTCCGTTCGCCCACTCGAGCCACCTCCAAGGTCCTCGAGATCTCCGGGCTCAGCCAGGTCTTCAGCATCGAGGCTGGGACGCCAACCGAATAGGCGCGAGGAAGGCGGCCGACCGGCCGCCCTCCTCCATGGCTGAAGCTGTCCTGGGCGCTTACGCCTTGCGCGCCCGGCCGCCCGTCCTTGCCGCAGTTTGTGCGCCAGTTGTGCCCTTTGACCGGGTACTCGCCGGCTTCGCCGCCTTGCGGACGGCCCGGGCGGGGGCCGCCGGCTCACCAGCGGTGGAGCGGGTGCGGGAAGACGGCTTGGCCGTCCCCTTGGCGGCGCCGGTGCGAGGAGCGGGGCTCGGACCAGCAGACCGGGAGGGGCTCGGGGCGGTGCGAGACCGGGCCGGCGGTGCAGTCCGGGCACGCGGGGCGCGCGCCGGAGCAGCTGCGACCTCGAGCTCGTCGAGATCCTCCCTGTCGGACTCGTCCGAATCAATGCTCGTGGAGGCGGGAGGCGAGGTCAGAGGCTCGTCCTCGACCACGACGCCTGGGCCGTACTGGGCGGGACCGGACAGCGGCTCGTCCTCGACCACGACGCCGGGGCCATAGGGCTCATCCTCCACGACCACGCCCGGGCCGTACTGCGCGGCTTCCGGCGCTCCGGCGTCGTCGCTCAACTCCTCGTCGGGCGCCGGGGCCGGCCGGGACCAGCTGCTCGTGGCTTCGCTGCGAGCCCAGGTCCGCTCCGCGTCGGTCGGCGGCTTGGCGCGGGCCATCGCCTCCTCGAGCTCCTCCATGGCCTGCTTCTCGAGCTGTTCCTTGGTGATCTTCGAACGGAAAAATCCGAGCTTCATGGGCGCGATCCTTTTCTCAGCAGAGTGCGAACGTGTTTCGGTACTCCTCGGAACATCAACCAGCCGCCTTCGCTTTTCCCGAAGGCCTTCGCTGAGGCCGCCCACCCGGGCGTCGTCACGGCGGCTGAACCTCTGCCATCCATTCTACCCTTCGGCGGACCCAATCCTGGCGGTTTCCGGGAAACTCCAGACGCGTTCGCCCTGCAGTCGGCCGGCCGCTCACCCCGGTCAGTGACGTGCGCTACTGCACCGCGGACGGGCCCGGCGGTACCGGCGGTACCTCGTCGTCGTCGTCCGGCCCCTCCTGAGGCGGGGGGGCGATGGGGATGTAGGGGCCCCGCTCCTGTGGCGGCCGCCAGTTGTAGGGGACCAGGTCCGGCCCCACCCGGCGGTGCTCGGGCGCGCCCTCATCCGCCGCATGGCGGACGTGGACCCCGTACCAGAGGACCACATCTGCCCGCTCCACCATCTCCCCGGAGACGAACTGACCGATGCGGGCCCGCGACTCGGCCGGATCGGACGTGAAGCCCTGGCCGTCGTCAACCTCGTCGCCCTTGTAGGCGACGATCCAGACGTCGCCGGCGCCGTAGTGGTCGGCCGTCCCATCCCCGGCGCCGGGCACGACGGCGTACCCGTGCGGGGAACGGGTGCTGCGGACCCGCCACCGTCTCTTCCGGCTGGTGTCCCGAGGCCGGTGCGTCTCGTAGCGGATGGTGTGCCACGGGCTGAGCTGGCCGGGCAATGTCGGTTCGTTGTGCTCCTGCACGAGGTTGGCGTCGGCATTCACCACATCGAAGTCGAACCGCCAGTAGGCGTGGTGGGTGTGGGGCTCGCATGTGCACGAATTGCTGACCGCGTCGAATCCGAGACGAGGCCGGATCGTCCCGTCGGCGGCCAGCCGCCACTCCGCGACGTAGCGGTACCAGCCGGCCTGGAGCTGACTCACGATGACGAGCTCGTCGCCGTCCAGCCACAGGGCGACGCCCCGAAATCCGCCCCCGTCCTGCCCTCGCTCGAGGATCGTGGTCGGCGCCGACGTGCACAGCCGGAACCCGGGCACGGGCTCCTCCCCGTCCGCCTCGAAACACGACTCCTCGTTGAACCAGTCCCGGTATGTGGGCCCGCATTCGGGCGCCGCCCCCGGCTGCGTCCCCGAACGCAATGAGCTGTCGTAGGCGACGTTGAGGATGGGAACGTGGCCTCGGAAGAGCACCCGGACACGCTGGTAGCCGACCTCCCGTAGTTCGACCCCGGACCCGTTGACACCGGAGGAAGCGGACGGCCGCACGACCACCAGGTCCCACAGCACCTCCTCGCCCCGCAGGACCCGCACGCGGGCCCGGGCCTCGCCGCCGCCCGAGGAGCACTCGGGGCCGGCGGGAACGCCGCAGTCCCGGTCTCCGCTCGGGAGCTCCGGCAGGTCTTCCATCACCTGGCCGTCCGCCGTCCTGACCGCCACCACCCGATGCCGGACGGTGCCGTCGGCGGCCACCTCACGCAACCCCACGGTCACGGCGCGGTCCACCGTGCCGTCCGCTGTCTCCAGGAGGACGAGCGGCGGCATCGGCCGGTAGGTGGTCATCTCCCCGGCTCCGAGCTGAGCGGCGACCTCGGTGTCGACCCGCAGGACGTCGCGGGCCCACGCGTGCTCCTCATCGTTGGGGAGGCGGGGGCGGCTCGTGGGGGTGACGACCAAAGAGGTGGGGTCGAGGAGGTAGCCGTCGACCTCCACGACCTCGCTCCCGGCGAGGTTCTCGAGGATCGCCCGGAAGGGGAGGTCAGCTCCTTCCTCCTTGCTCAGCACGTCCGTGCCGACCAACCACAAGTCCGCGTCCGGAAACTGCATCCGTACGAGCGGGTCCCGGGTCAGCGCCCCCCGCAGCTCCCGGGACAGCCCGTCGTCGGCGGGCTCGGGACCGACCTCGACGCGGAGAGGGGGCGCGCCGGTGCTGGGCTCTGGGATCTCGGGCACGGGCCCGACTGTACGCGGCTAGCCGGCCGGGCTCGGCCGCCAGCTGAGGATGGCGTTTGGCTGGGTCCGGAGCGGTGGCCGCAGACTTCCGTCGCCGCTCCGCTGAAGCCACGGCTCGAGCAGACGGCCCAGCTCCCGCCGCACGGGGGCGGTATTGGGCAGGGCGAGGGTGTCGAGGTAGTTCTTCACGGCGTCGTCAAGGGTCGCGTGCCGGGCCCGCACCGGTACCTCGACCACCTCCACCTCGGGCTCGATGCCGAGCTCGGCGAGCACGCCGACTGCGTCCAGGTACGTAGGCGGGGGCCTGCGGGGCCGACCGTGGAAGTGGCGCCAGAACGGGTCGACAACCGTGTCGGAGGCGAACGTCCCCATGTAGACGAACACCCGGCGCCGGGCACGGGCGTCCAGCGCGGCCAGGAACGGCTTCGCATCCGGAATGAGGGGCAGGACATGGGCGCACACCACGACATCAGCCACCTCCACCTCACCTTCGGCGTCCGGCCACTTCCCCACGACGGTTCGCACGTTTCTCGCGCCTGCCTCCTTGGCCGTGCGCCGCAGGATCGCCAACATCCGTCTGCTCGGGTCGAGGGCGACGGCCGACCGCACTCGAGGCGCCAGCGCCAAGGTGAAGCGACCGTGCCCGGATCCCACGTCGAGCAGGGTGGCGCCGGGCGTCACCGCCCGTCGCAACCGCGGAAGCAGGGGATCCTGCTCGGCTGACCGGAGCGGACCAGTGGTCGCGAACCGCCGCGCCCGCCGGTTCCAGAAGTCGGGGTCGGCCAGCGGGCTGCGACCTGGCTGGAGCCGCTCCAGCTCCTCCATCCGGCGGGTGACGAGACGTCGCCACCGAGAGGAAGCCTGGCCCACGACCGCAGTATGGTCCGGGGAGACAGCTCTCAGGGGGGTCCGATGGCAGACGAATCGACCGATCAGAGCGCTGTGCGCCGCCTGATTCACCACGTCAAGTCCGTCGAACTGGGCGACAGCACCAGCTTCAAGGACGGGAAACTCACCGTTGCCGAGGACGAGGTGAAGGCTTGCTTCGACTCGCCCGCCTTAGGCGAGGTCAAGCTGACCTGGACCTCGCCCGGTGACTCCGTCCGCATCGTCAAGATCCTCGACTCGGTGGAGCCCCGCACGCGGGCCGAGACGGAGGGCGGCATCTTCCCCGGCTTCGTCGGTCCCCCGAAGTCGACCGGCACCGGCGACATCCACATCCTCCGCGGGGCCGCGGTTGTTGCTGCCGGCCACCTTCCCCGCGCTCAGGAGGGGCTGGCCGACATGTCCGGTCCCGCGGCCGAACTCTCGCCGCTGGGCTCGCTCCACAACCTGGTCGTCGAGTTCACTCCGTCGGAAGACGAGGATTGGGCAGCGGTCGACCGGGAGGTCCGGAAGGGGTTGCTCGCCGCCGCCGCCACGCTGGCTGAGGCGGCGGTGGACCTCGAGCCGGACGAGGTGGAGGAGCTGGTGGCGAAGACGCGGGACCCCGAGGCGGGCGACGCTGACCTGCCCCGGGTGGGGGCCCTCACCAACCTCCAGACCCAGGGGAACTTCAAGGACGTCTTCGTCTACGGGCGGAGCTTCAGCGAGGGTCTGGCCACCGTGTTCGACCCGGCCGACGTCGACGCCGGCGCCATCGTCAGCGGTCAGTTCGGGCACCCGGCCCTGAAGAACCCCACCTGGATGCACCAGAACCACCCGGTGATCACCGCTCTGCGCGAGCGGGACGGTGAGGACCTCACCTTCGCCGGGCTGGTGATCTCGCCCGAACCCAAGGAGTCGGCCCAGAAGGAGCTCGTCTCCGAACACGCGGCCCGCGTCGTTACCGCCCTCGGGTGGGACGGGGCCATCGTGACCAAAGAGGGTGGGGGCAACGCCGACGGCGACATGTCGCTCAAGATGGACGCCATGGCCGAGGCGGGCATCGTGTCGGTCGGGATCTTCGCCGAGATGTCGGGTGCGGAGGGCACCGGGCCTCCCGTCGTTGTCCCGCCCACCAAGGTCAAGGGGGGGATGATCAGCACCGGCAACTACGACGAGCGCATCACCCTCCCGGCCATGGAGAAGGCGCTCGGCGGCGAGAAGTTCGCCCTGCTCGACGTGCCCGCCATCGACGAGATGGAGGTCCCCCACGCCGTCATCTACTGCTCGCTCAGCCCTCTGGGCTGGGGACGGCTGACCGCCCAGGAGGGAGTCAGCGAGTCCTTCACCCCACCGGCGGAGGAGAAGGAGGAGCGCGAGGGCCCCATCCGCATCGTCCACTACATCAACCAGTTCTTCGCCGGCTTGGGGGGCGAGGACAAGGCCGACACCAAGCCGACCAAGAAGGAAGGCGCGGTCGGGCCGGGCAAGCGGCTCGAGCAGCTGCTGGGCGACGGCTACGAGATCGTGGCCACCGTCTACTGCGGCGACGACCACGCCGTCTCCGACCCGAGCGTCACCAAGGAGATCCTCGAGATGGTGAAGGAGGCCGAGCCCGACCTCCTGGTGGCCGGCCCCGCCTTCACCAGCGGACGGAATGGGCTGGCCTGCGCCCGACTGGCGGCCAAAGCCCAGGAGGCAGGCATCCCGGTCATCGCGTCCCTCCACCAGGACAACCCGGGAGTCGACGAAGCCGCTGGCGCCCCTATCGTGGCCTCCGAGGATTCGGCCCGGAAGATGAAGCCGACGCTCGAGCGGCTGGTCACCGCGATCAAGAAGGTGGCCACCGGTGAGGCCTTCACGGCCGAAGACGGGCGGGTGGGCAAGGCCCCCCGCCGCAACACGAAGCTCGAGCGCAACGCGGCCGAGCGGGCCGTCGACCTGCTGCTCGCCCGCCTGGGCGGCGACGAGGAGGCGACGGAGGTGCCCCTCCCCCGCTTCGAGCGGGTGAAGCCGGCGGGTCCGGTCGAAGACCTGAGTGAGGTGAAGATCGCGCTGGTGACCGAGGGCGCCGTGGTCCCTGACGGCAACCCCGACAAGATGGAGTCCGCCCGAGCCGAGAAGTGGCTCCGCTACTCCCTCGAAGGGGTGGAGTCGCTCTCCCCGGACGAGTGGCAGTCGGTCCACGGGGGCTTCTCCACGCAGTGGGCCAACGAGGACCCCCACCGGATCCTCCCCCTCGATGTCGCTCGCGAGCTGGTCGAGGAGGGCAAGATCGGCTCCCTCCACGAGGAGTACTTCGTGACCGCGGGCAACGGCACCGCGGTGAACAACGCCAAACGCTTCGGGATCGAGTGGGCCGCCGACCTCCGCGAGTCGGAGGTGCGGGCCGCCATCCTGACCTCCACCTGAGGGACGGGTACGCGTTGCGGGGCAACGCTGGCCAAAGAGCTGGAGCGGGCAGGCATCACCACCGTGCAGCTCTGCAATCTCACCTCGATCGCCATGCGGGTTGGCGCTCCGCGCATCGTCCCCACCCGTGGCATCCCCTACCCCACTGGCGACCCGAACCTCGAGCCGGACGAGGAAAAGGCCTGGCGGCGCAAGCTCTTGGAGAAGGCATTGGAGGCGCTCTCCACGCCCGTCTCCGAGCCGACCGTCTTCGAGGTGTGAGCACCCCTACGAACGTGGAAGGTTTACAACCGTGACTGACTCTGAGAAGCCGGTGGTCGTGACGGCCGCCACACAGGTTCTAGCCCACGTCCCGGGGCTGGCTCGTCACGGCTCCAAGCCGCAGCGAGAGCTGCCCAAGAACGAGGACCTGGAGGACAAGTTCCTGTCCGCCCTCCGCAGCTTCGAGCACGCCGTCGCCTACCCTCCCCACCAGGCCTACATCGGAGCCCTCCACCCTCGGGAGCTGCCGGAGCGCCCGTGGACGAAGGTGACCGAGGGCGGCGAGCGCTTTGGCCCGGCCGGGGAGCTGATGCCCGAAGAGGAGTTCCTCTGCCTCATGGCGGCAGCCGACGAGTTCGACCTCCTCAAGGTCGACGAGGGAGTAGCGGAACGCGCCGCCGACGCCCTCTCCCGCCACCCGTTGGGCAAGGCGATCAACCTCGAGCACCTCGAGAAGGCCGTGGGCAACGTGGAGAAGATCGCCGAGAAGGAAGATGGCGTGCTGTCGCTCCACAACCGGGATCGCAACCGGGTCGCGGTCATGCGTTCGGGTCAGCTCGACGACGATGCGCTCAAGGCTCACGTGCTGCTCGAGAACCTGGCAACCAAGAGCACGGCCTGCCTCGCCCTCCTCCACGTGCTCGACAAGCACGACATCGACCCGGAGTCCATCGACTATGTGATCGGCTGCGGAGAGGAGGCGGTGGGCGACCGCTACCAGCGGGGCGGGGGGAACCTGGCCAAGGCGGTGGCCGGCTACTGCGGCCTCAACGAAGCGTCCGGCGCCGACGTGAAGAACTTCTGCGCCGCCTTCATCCCCTCGCTGGTGTTCGCGTCGAGCCTGGTTTACTCAGGGGTCTTCGAGCGGATCGCCGTCGTCGCCGGAGGTTCCTTCGCCAAGCTGGGGATGAAGTTCGAGGGTCACCTGAAGAACGACCTGCCTGTCATGGAGGATGTGCTGGGCGGCGCCGCCGTCATCGTTCAGCGAGACGATGGCCGTTCCCCGGTCGTCCGCCTGGACGCCGTCGGCCGCCACAAGGTGACCCACGGCGGGTCCACCACCCAGGTAATGCAGGCACTGGCTTTCGAGCCGCTCGAGCGCCTCGAGCTACCGAGTACCGAGGTCGACGACTTCGCCACCGAACTGCACAACCCCGAGATCACCGAGCCCCAGGGTTCGGGCAACGTTCCCGAGCGCAACTACAAGACCATGGCCGCCCTCGCCGCCCGCCGGGGCGACATCGAACGGGAGCAGATCGACGAGTGGATGAAGACCCACGGGATGCCGGGGTTCTCACCTACCCAGGGCCACCTGGCCTCGGCCTGGTGCTATATGCCTCACGCCCTCGAGCGGTTGACCGAGGGTGAGGCGGACAAGGTCATGCTGCTGGCCAAGGGCAGCCTGTTCCTGGGACGCCTCAGCCAGCTGGCCGACGGCATGAGCGTGCTCCTCGAGCGCAATCCGGGAGGGAACGAATAATGGAGGACGCGACAAGAGATAACTTCGACGAGCTTGTGGCCGAGGGCCTCACGCTGGTCGACGTCTGGGGCCCCGACTGCACGCAGTGCAAGAAGCTCATGCCCGACGTCGAGAAGATCGAGGAGGAGAAGGGCGACCAGCTCAAGGTCATCAAGCTGAATGCTCCGAAGGCGCGGCGGCTCCTGATGAAGATGAAGCTCACGGGCCTTCCCGCCTTCCTGATGTTCAAGGACGGCGAGGAGGTCAGCCGCCACGACGGGAAGGTGACCGCCAATTCTCTGCGGGAGTGGGTAGACGAGACGTTGAGTGAATTGACGGCGGACAAGTCCTGAATGGAAACGGCCAGCAAGGGGAGGTGAACGTGCTCAAGGGCAGGAAGGTCATCGCCCTGGGAGAGCGGGACGGCGTGTCCGGGCCCGCCATCGCCAAGATCGCCGAGGCCGCCGGGGCAGAGGTGGTCTTTAAGGCGACGGAGTGCTTCGTTTGAACGGCTTCAGGAGCCATGGACCTGGAGAGCCAGGAGGCAATCTCCCGGCTCGCCGAGGATCACGACCCCAGTGAGCTCCTCGTCCTGATCGGTGCCCCCGACCCGGAGGCAGCTGAGATCACGGCGGAGACGGTGAGACTGGGAGATCCGGCATACGCAGGTGCCCTGGCAGGGGTCCAGTTGGGCCTCGACGTGTACCACATCCTGGAGGAGCCCGTCCGGAAGGACGTGCCCGATGACGTGTGGGAAGAACAGATCGGCGTGCAGTCCGACGTCCTGGAAGCCGAAGAGCTGGCCCAGGCCGTCGCCAAGATGCGAGAGCAGAAGCCGGACTCGGACGGGCAGGCCGAGTCGGACGGGCAGGCCGAGGCCAAGGCCGACTCCGACGCGGAGGCCAAGTCCGACTCCGACGATTCTGACGACTCCGACGATTCTGACGACTCTGACGACTCCGGCTCAGACGACGGCGACTCCAACTAGCGCCTAAGCGGCGAGAATCGGCTATCGCCGCCTCGGGCCGTTCCGGCC
>JALZEC010000087.1 GCA_030862235.1 Actinomycetota bacterium
CGCCGTCGGATGGCGGCGCGTCGGGCGCTTGCCCTACCGCGATGTATGGGTGCTTCGGGTGGCCGCCAATGTGGCCATCGACACCGCCCGTCGCCGGCACCGTCCGTCCCCGAGCCTGGAAGGCATCCAGCCGGCCCATGAAGACCTGGTCATCCTGCAGATGGCGTTGGCAACGGCCCTGTCCCGGCTCTCCCGCCGTCAGCGGGAGGTTGTGACGCTCCGGTACCTGGCCGGAATGAGCGAGGGAGACGTCGCCCGCTGCCTGCACGTCTCGATCGGATCCGTGAAGCGTCACGCGGGCAGAGCGCTGGACGGTCTACGGGAACAGCTCGGCAGCGACTGGGAGGTGGCACATGACGCCCGATGACGACAGCACCCGTCCGCCCGGACGCTCCGATCAGGAGTTGTTCCGCCTCGTGCAGCGCCGAGCTGCAGAGCTGCGCTTCCGACGCCGTGCCACTGCCTTCGCCGGCGCCGCCCTGATCCTGGCGGTGCTGGGCGCGGCCGGGATGACGGGGATCGGACGGGACGATGGGCGGGTCGTACGAACAGCAGCGGGACCGGCGACCTCGAGCTCCCCGACGCCGGGCCTCCCCGGCCCATCGGAGACCGCGAGCGGTTCCACCAGCACGACGGTCCCGGCCGTCGTCGTACCACCTGTCGACACCACCTCGAGACCGACGGCAACGTCGACTTCGGTGCCGTCCTCGGCCACCACGGCGTCGAGCCCGTCAGCGACTCCGACGACGGTCCCCTGCCGCAACAGCCATGACCCGGCGTGCGGGCCCTTCTACTTCGAGCCCTCGCCTGACCCCGACCAGTCCATGACCGTCGAAGTGACGGTTTCGCCGTCAACCGTCAAGGTCGGCCAGGAGGTCGTGTTCCACGTCGTCCGCCGGGACGCCGACGGCGTTTTCGGAGGCCGGTTGGCCACCAACTTCGGCGACGTGCAGAGCCACGGCGACTTCGGCACCGAGCCGTGCGACCGCTTCGGGCCCTGGGACCCGCCGCCCAAGAATCCGAGTGTGGCGACCGTCACCGAGGAGATCCGGCATTCCTACTACGCCGCCGGCACGTTCACGGCGACGTTCTCGTACGGACCCGAGCCTCCGCGGTGCACGGACAGCCGCACCGGACGAGGCGAGAACGCCTACGCCAGCTCGGCCCAGGGGTCCGTACAGGTCACCGTCGTGCCGTGATACGTGATCTCGGCGGTGACCGGCACTCCCGTGCGACCCCCGTGGAAGGGATCGGCCGGATTGGGGCTCAGGCCCCCCCGAGGCGGTCGCCGTCGAGGATCGACGCAGCGGGTTGTCGTCGCTCAGCGACCGAGAAGTCGGCGAAGCGCGTCGTCGTCTCGGCGCTGCCGGTCTAAGTTCGACCGGACGTCGATGGCGTCGCTTCCGCCGTGTTCGGTCGACTTAGCGAGACTCGGCGCTGGCGCCGGCTCGGGTTCACCGAAGGCATCGGCGAGCCAGTGCGTGCGCTCGCTGAACCAATAACGCAGCATGGCGACGTCACCGCCGTCGAGGTCGGTGACGCAGCCTTCGGCGGTGATAAACCCGGCCCACGACAGGTGCACACCGTCGTACTGGTCCGCGACCGACCGCCAGTCGGGAACCAGGTGACGACGCACCTCCGTGCGGGCCGCCCGTTGGCCACCAACGGCCGCCAGCATCCACACCTCGGACCGCTGCTGGTTTGGGCCCGGGAGCTCCCAGCCTTCTTGGCCGCTCAGCGCCACACGCGGGTGCTCCCTGACCAGCCGCGCCCAGTCTGCGGGCCGGTGCACCTCCAGCACTCGCGCTTCGGGCAGCACGGGCAGTCGCCATCGGCTGATCGCTCCGTCCTCGAGCTCCCAAGCGGCCGCCAACTCCGCGTGAGCGACCTCGGGCGGGTCGCTAACGGTCCACAATCCCGCCCACGTGAACTGGCCAGCGCCGTACACCAGCTCGTAGTTCCGAAACAGCGGCGCCAACCGCTCGACTCAACGCCCCCCCGTCGTCCACCACTGCTGCGTCTGCCGCCCGATCGGCTCGTGAAGCGCAGCGCCGAAGCGGTGGCTGAGAGCCTCAGCAATGGGCGCACGCGCGTCGGCCTGGCGGTACGCAAGGGCGACCGTCTCGGCGGCATCGCCGATCCAAGGTCCGACATCGCGCCACGGGGCGAGCACCGCCTCGGCCGCTGCGGAGACCGAGCCCGCGTCAGTTTCGAGGACCAGTCCCCGGCCCTCCGGGTACCTGACGCGCGTCTCCAACTGCGCGAGCAGACCACGCCGAGCGGAGACTCGAGGACGGCATCCACGAACCCATCGGTCACTGCCATGACCAGAACGTAGGCGCCGCCACCCGCCCAAACGCCCCGATTGTCGGCACTACTGGGGTCGCTCCTGCACGCGCGCCAGCGCCGCCGCTATGGCGCGGCGAGAGGACACACCGAGCTTCGTAAAGATCTGGGTCAGGTGCGTCTCGACGGTCTTCTGGGAGACGTAGAGGTGGACGCCGATCTGGCGGGTGCTCTTCCCCGCCGCGGCCAGCTGGGCGACCTCGAGCTCCCGCGGGGTCAGGGAGCCGGCGCCGGAGCCCAAGCCGGGACCGATTCTTCGTCCGAGCCGGCGAAGCTCCCGAGCGGCCTGGCGTCGGTAACCGGCGGCGCCACTCGTGGCTAGACGGACACTCAAGGCCGGCATGGACCACGACCGGGAGACCCTCCGGCGAAGTCGTCGAGCAGCCATGGCGGTAAATCGACGGGCTCGGAGAGGAAGGTCCCTCCAAGTCCGGACCCCTCGCCGCTTGTCAAGCAGGAGTCGACCGCCACCGGTCCTTGAGGTTGGCGGGCAGCACATGGCGCTTGCCCAAACGCGCTCTCGGCGCCGAATCCTGTTCCAAGGTTCGGGAAGGCCCGATACTTGGCCAGGCCTTGACGATCGCTCGCCCCGTCGCTTATTAGCGGTGCTCACGCTCGAATGGCTGGACGTGTCCGGCGGTTGCATAGGTCAAGGAGGGCGTCGTCGTGGTCCTTATGGTTGCCGCTGCCCGGCATGGTTCACCTGGCAGTAGTCCTCGCCCGAGTCATCGCGCAGCGGGGGTACGACCGACCGCGTGCTTGTTGTCGGGCTCGTGTCCGGCCCTATCGCCACCGCCTTCGCCGTGTTCGAGATCCTCTGCCGTCCCCCGGTCAGCAGAGGTGTTGAACCGGGACGCGCTTCGGGTGGCGCGGTCGATCTGCTGGTCGTCTTCAGCGCAGACGCTCAGCACGCCGCGTGCGGTGCGGTGCCCCCGCCCGGCGAGCGCACAGCTGGACTGGGAGTTGCCCGAGTACTCCCCTTCGACGGACGCGAGGACCTGGAGCCCGGGATGGCGGTGACGCCACAGCCAGGGGGCATGAGGACGGGGGCCGGCTGGGACGAAGGAGGGCTCCTAGGGATCTACCTGGCCGAGATCGGCAGGCACCCCCTCTTGACGGCGGCAGACGAGAAGCGCCTGGGTCAGGCCATCGAGGCTGGCCGGGAGGCCACCGAGCGGCTGGAGCATGACGCCACGCTGTCGCCGGCGTGCCGTCGGGAGCTCGAAGCGGCGGTGAGTGCCGGCCGGAGCGCAGCTCGGACGCTCGTGCAAGCCAACCTTCGCCTGGTCGTGTCCATCGCTCGCCGCCACGCCCACCTGGGCCTGTCTCTCCTCGACCTGGTCCAGGAGGGCAACATCGGGCTCATGCGAGCGGTGGAGAGGTTCGACCACCGCCGAGAGCTTCGATTCTCGACCTATGCCACCTGGCTGATCCGCCAGGCGATCATCCGTGCCGCCGCCAACACCGGCCGGCTGGTACGGCTGCCGGTCAGGGTCGGGGAAGTCGTCGCCCGGACTCGAGCGACCCAGGCCCGGCTCGAAGGGGAGCTCGGTCGCAGACCGACAGCTGCGGAACTCGGGCGCGAGCTGGGGATGTCTTCAGACCGGGTACGAGAGGTGCTCGGCCACGGTCGGGACCCGGTGTCGATCTCCCAGTCCGTTCGCGAAGACGGGCAGCTCGAGGTCGGCGACGTGATCGAGGCGGCGCCGGCCGCCTCCCCGTTCGATCAGGTCGCGGCCACGCTGTTGCGGGAGGACTTGGCCCGGCTCCTCGGCACGCTGGACGCCCTCGAGCGGGCCGTAGTGGTCCTGCGCTACGGGCTCGACGGCAGCGAACCCCGCACGGTGGCCGAAGTGGCTCGGAGGCTCACCCTTACGCCCGAAACAGGCCGCAACCTTCACTTGCGTGCTCTCCGCAAGCTTCGCCTGCTCGGTCAGGAGATCGAGGGGGCGCACGAGCTGCTGGCGGGGTGAGCGGGGGTCAAACGACGATGGCTGCTTCGCCCGGACTGAGCCGGCGGGCTCAGCCGCAGCGCATGGCAAGCATCGACACGGAACCTCCATCGAAGCCGTCCACCGGAAAGGTGACGGGCTCGTCGTCACACCACAAGCCCAGCACGTAGAGGAGGGGGAGGTAGTGGTCAGGGGTGGGGGCGGCCAGCGCCGCGTCGGGCCCAAGAGTTGGATAGGAGACGATCGGATCGAGCTCCCGGGCCGCGATCAGGTGGCGAACGCGCGTCTCGAACCGCACCGCCCAGTCGTACGGCTCGGTCGAATGGCGCCCCCAGGCGTAGGTGTGGAGGTTGTGCACTACGTTGCCCGAGCCCAGGATGAGTACTCCTTCCTCCCGGAGCGGGCGGAGGCGTCGAGCGAGGGCGTGGTGCTCCTCAGGGGACACTGTCTCGTCGATGGCGAGCTGGACCACCGGGACATCGGCCCGGGGGAACATGTGCACGAGCACGGACCATGTCCCGTGGTCGATGCCCCAGCCCTCGTCTCGCTGCACCGGCACCGGGGCGAGCAGGTCGCTCACCTGCTCGGCCAGCTCGGGCAGCCCCGGTGCCGGATACTCGACTTCATACAAGGCTTTGGGGAAGCCACCGAAGTCGTGGATCGTGGGAGGGCGGTCGTTGGCCGTCACCCGGCTACCCGGCACGTACCAGTGGGCCGACACGGACAGGATCGCCCGGGGCCGGGGGAGGGCGACGCCGAGCTGACTCCAGCCCCGGGTGTAGTCATTGTCCTCGATGCCGTTCATCGGGTTGCCGTGGCCCACGAACACGCAGGGCATCCGGCGTCCTTCGGGCGACGCTGCCACGCCTCACCTCCCCTCCATTTGACCTATTCATGTCAGGGCGAGCTGGGCCTCATGAGGTCACCAGGTCATAGGAGAGATTCTCCTCGACGATCTGCCCGATGTCCCAGCCGCAGGGGCATAGGTCGGCCTTCCGCCCGGGGACTCGAGCCCTTGGCACGCTGGCGGAGCGGATGCAGGTCGCAGGCATCACAGGCCAGGGCCCGCGATGGCCGCCGGACCGCCCACTCGGCGGCGAGTAGGAACACCGCTCCACCGAGGTAGCCGCCCACCACATCCGACGGCCAGTGAGCGCCGACGTAGACCCGGCTGAATCCGACCGCGATCAGCGCGAGTCCGGCCAGCCCCGCGGAAGCCGTCCACGCCCACCGGCGTCGAGTGACCAGGTAGATCCACGGAGGAACCAGTCCCCAGAACGCCGCGGCCGCCAGTACGTGGCCACTCGGGAAGGAGCTCCCGAAGCCACCGGCGAGGACCGGGCGGGGGCGGTCGACGACGGCTTTGAGGAAGAGTTCGAGGACGAGCCCCGTCGGGAACGCGGCGCCGAGGACAACGGCGAGCTGGCGGCATCGGCCCCACGCGACGATCACCATCGGGATGGTCAGGGCGGCGATGAGCCAGCGCGACCCGAACTCGGTGGCTCGCCGCATGAGCGATCCGAACCACGCCGCATCGACCTCCCGGATTGCGTCGCGCACCGGCTCGTCCCAGGCCAGGAGGTTTTGGTTGGCGATCCCCGCCAGGGTCGCGAGGAGGAGGAACACCACGGCCACGGCGGCGCCTACCGCTGGCGTCAGAACGCTCGAAGGACCGGGGACGGGGAGGGGGGTCTGTCCCGGGAGCACGGCCAGCGCCGCCTTCGGCGAGGGTTGGTCCGTCGGACCACTTCCCACGGATGACCACTGGGTTCGGCCGTGCCGGTCGAGGAGAAATGCGCCGGGGAGCACGTCCTCGGGCAAGGCCAGCCCATAAGCAGCGGCCACGCCCCGGCCTGCGTCGGAGAGGAGGGGAAAGCGAAGGTCAAGCTCTCGGGCGAGCCGACGCGAGTCGCTGGGCGGGTCCGGCGAGATGGCGATGACCTGCACGCCCCATTCCGCCAACTGATCGTGCTCCTCGCGCACCTGCGTGAGGGCCAGGCGGCAGTGCAGTCACCAATGGCCCCTGTAGAACCAGAGCAGGACGGGGCCGCTGGTCAGAAAGTCCCGCAGGCAGGCGGTCGCTCCCGTCGCCGTAGGCAGGCAGAAGTCCGGAGCAGAACCTGCCGCCGAGCGGGAAGAGGTAGCACCCGTGTCGGTCACTGGCGCCTCCCGAAGGGGCTCTTGTCGATGACCGCCCGGGCCCATTTCGGCGGCAGGGGATGGCGCAGGGCGACCGCCAGGGCGACAACCCCGAGTGCGAGGAAGAACAGCGAGGCCGAGATCGCGAGCACCTCGAGCCACAGGACTCCCTCGACGTAGCCGCCAGCCCGGAGGTAGTTGGCGGTCGAGCCGATGGCGACGTAGAGCGACAGGGTGACGGACACTACAAACAGGCACACGTAAAACTTGCGGGTGCGCAGCCGCCGCCTCAGCGGTGCGAGCGGCGGCGGCGACACGCCGATCGCCTCGGCCAGCGGCACGACTAGAACCAGCGCCCGGCTCTGCAGGACGGCTCGCCGCCGCGCCGCCCTCGTCCTCGGACGGAGAGCGCGGGCGAGATCCGCCGCCAAGACGGCGAGCGAGGCCAGGATCCCCGCCCCCATGATCGCGGGCACGAACACCGGCAGAGTTGCGGGATCGCCGAGATCGTCTTCGAGGTCGCAGGTCCAGCCGAGCGCCAGGGCTCGCCACGGCCTCACGCTGCGTCTCCGATGCGCGCCGCCTGCTCCCGGATCTCGATGGTCCCCCGGGACCCGTCGACAGTGATCATCATCCCCGTCCGGATGCGCCTTGTCGCACCCTTCGCGTTCAGAACGGCCGGGAGACGGAACTCCCGCGCCACGATGGCGGCGTGGGACAGCGGACCACCCTCCTCCATGACGATGGCGCCGGCAGTAAGGAACAGCGGCGTCCAGGAAGGGTCGGTCGAGCGCCCAACGAGGATCTCCCCGCGGATGACGTCGCGGGCCTCGGACAGATCTCTGACGACTCTGGCGGGTCCTGTGACCCGACCCGGGGAGGTGGCCCAGCCCTGGAGGACGTTGCCGCCCACCTCGATCTCGACCTCGGGCTCGAGCACCGGGAAGCCCGAGAAGACCTCGGGGAGCGGCGGCGCGTCCCGTGCCTCGTCAAATCCGATCCGACGACGCTCGATCGTCTCCAGCGTGGGCCCGCCTTGGCCGAGAGCCAGCCCGTCCAGCTCCTCGTCCGAGAGAAACCACTCGTCCCCCTCGCGCTCGAGGGCCCCTGCTTCGACGAGGCGGCGGGTGAGCTCTCGCACCACGCGACGCTCCTCGCCGCCCAGGCGCAGTAAGGCTGACTTCGTCGCTTCCCGGAGGCGCAGGTAGGTGGCGGCGTCGGCCACCATGGCGCGCAGGAGACGTCGCCGGACGTCGACGAACTGGCCCGTGAGGATCCGGGTCCTCCGCCACTTCCAGCTACGGGCGAGGCGGCGCTCGAGCGCCGCCGTGAACGCCGCTCCGTCCGCCGCCGCCCGAGCCATCATGCGCGACGGGGCAGCCACCGGGCGCACCCCCCGGCACTGGCGCATGTGCGACCAGAACGAGTCGGGGTCCTCCTCCCAGGTCGGTCCCGCGTAGAGGGCGGCCGAGCCGGCCCGGCGCAGACCGTGGTGGACTATGCGCAGGAACGCCGCACCCGTCTCACCCAGCGCCC
>JALZEC010000092.1 GCA_030862235.1 Actinomycetota bacterium
CGCTGCCCCACGTTCTTGATCCGGTCAGGGCCCTCGAACACCACGCGCTCGACCCACGCCTCGTTGAGCCACGGGAGGAGCGACCCGGGCGTCAGCACGGTGCCGCTCGCCAGCTCGCACACCCGCCCGGCGAAGGTCTCGTAGCCCACGAGCACGGTCAACAGCGGCTCCCCCATGCGGGCTCCGGCCTCGACAGCGCCCGCCCGCCGGGCCATCTCCACAAGAGCGTCGGCCCTGCGCTGAGCAGGAGTGCGGGCGAGGTCGCAGGGTCGCGCTCGCTCGCCTTGGCGCTGCTTGGCCTCGGCCCAGTCGGCGCTGAACAGCTCGTCCTCGATGCGCCGCAGGGCTTCTGCCACAACCTCGTCGCCGATCGGGTCGAGCAAACCGTCAAGGAACCAAACGCCCTCAAAGCTCTGCGAGAGGTGCACCCGGCGGTCCTCCCGCTGCTCGGCGGCCCGCTCCTCGGCTCCGTCGGGATCGACGGCCTGCGACCAATAGGCGAGGGCCCGGCGGAACTTGCCGTAGCTCAGGTCCTTCGCGTAGCCGACCAGGACCGTTTCGTCGGGGTCGAACCGCTCAGCCCCCACCCGGCGCCGCTCGGCGGCCAGGGCGTCGACGTGGGCCTCGCCCACCTCTCCCGCCAGCCACGCTCCCTCGAAGGCGGGCATCGACCGAATGTCGCGCCCCAACCGGACGCGCTGGCGGGCCGCGGCCAGCGGGGTGCGGCAGCGCGTCGACACCCATGCCGCGGCCGAGCGGGCACCATCTGCCTCCCACGTCCTAGCCACGGCGAAGGCGTCCGTCGCCCTCGTGACCACCGCTTGAAGGCGGTGGAGTTGGGCGTGAAGCGCCACCACCGTTTCCCCATCCGCCAGGCTCGCCGGATCGGCGGCGCAGAGTCCGTCAATGGTCTCCACCAGCTGGGAGATATGGTCGTGTAGCACTCGGCACCCCTGGGCCTTTGAGGGATGAGGCACGGGGGAAGTGCTGGCCCTTATTCTACTCGAACAGGCGTTCGATGTCCAGCGCTATTTGCTTGAAGGGATAGACGGGTGCGGAGGTGATCAGCTACGAGAGTGCTGTGACGTCGTTCTATCTCTGGCTGGGCGGAACCGCGGCCCTCCACTACCAAGTTCCGCGCGTCACCTGTCGGCGATATGTGGCGCGCGGCCCTCCCGGAATCACGGCGACATTCGCGGATTGCTGTTGGCTTCACGCCGTCATGGACCTCGCCCAGCACCTCGAGTATCTGATCCTCCACATGCTTATCGGCCCAGACAGCAATGGCCCCCAGCCTCTCACGCCGCCCGGAGCACGCGTTCAACGCCTGTCCCCGGCGTTGCGGGACCGGCCGTCGGCGATGGCGGCGGAGGAACCATGATCCGTAGGGCAGCGGCGAGGTGTCACGGGCGCCGTCTCTTGAGCAGTCGAGCGTTTGCTCAATCAGCGTGCCGTGCCCCCTCCGGACTGCCCTGATCTAACGGACAATCACCCCGATCCCAATGCCGTGTAGTCCGGCAACGGAGAGAGCGGCTGGCGTCATTTTGTAGCGACAGGGCGTAGGTTGCCAAAACTCGGAGGAATCTGAAATCGCTGGGGTTAGGCTTCATATCCTTCGCAAAAGGAGGGCGCGAATGAGCGACACCTCGCAGGGTTCCGGCTGGTGGCGGGCTTCGGACGGAAAGTGGTATCCCCCCGAGCAACACCCCGATCGCAGGACCGTGCGTAACCCTGACAGAGCGCAAACCATTGCGAAGTGGGTGTTCATCGTGATAGGCGGCGTCGTACTCGCCATCCTCCTCCTGGCCGCTGCCGTTGGGCCGGAACCCGGCTCCGGACCCTTTGATCCTGAGACGACCACCTCCCTCGGTGAGTGAGGGACACGGCATCGGCGGCCTTCGGCTGCTTCCAGCGGAACCGGTGGAGCGGACGCCACCCATCTGGCGCCCGTTGCCGGCGTTCGAGGGCACACCTGTGTCGACCTCGTCGTTCTGGCGGGCCACGCCCGCGTGCCGGCGGCAGCCGACCTTCAAGCCGTGACTCGACTGGGCTGGTAACGCAGAGCGACCGCCCCCGACCGCAACTCCTGGCGCCCCACGAGTTTCAGCTCGAGCCGCTCGCTCAGGCCGGCTAACAGCGTCGGCCCGTGGCCGGCGAGAATGGGGTGAACGACGAACTCGTACTCATCGATCAATCCGAGGTCCGCCAAGGCCAGCGGGAGGGTCACGCCTCCCACGTACAGGCCTCTGCCGGGCTCCTGCTTGAGCTGCTGAACGGCTTTCGCCAGGTGACCCTGCACGAGCTCAGCGTTCCAATCGACTTGGTCCAGGGTGGCCGACACGACGTACTTCTTTGCCCTGTCGATCGTCCGGGCGAAGGGGATCATCCAATCAGCCATCCATTCAGGCCACGTTCCCGTCGCCGGCTGCCGCCACGCCGCCTCCATCATCTCGTAGGTCACCCGGCCAAGGAGCAGGGCATCGGCTCGTTCCAGCTCGTCGGCAAAATGGCGATGCAACTCCTCGTCGGGGATCACCACCCGGTGATCGCAGCAGCCGTCGAGGGTGACGTTG
>JALZEC010000137.1 GCA_030862235.1 Actinomycetota bacterium
GGAGAGGAGGACGGGGATCACCTTGGCGTCGGTCGTCACTTCGGCCGGGACGCACAGGCTCTCGCGGACCTTGAGCGTGGGGTGGTTGTCCACGTCTCCGTTCAGGGCGCCGACGACGTAGGGACCGCGCGGGCGGCCCTCCTCCTCCTGGTTGAGGGGGTGCGCGTTGGCTTCGGTGATGAGCCCCACGCTGGCCCACCGGGTGTGACCCAGCACGGTGGCCCTGGCACCGGGGCCAGACAGGGCTTGGCGCAACAACTCGTCCGAACGGATCGCTTCCCGCAGTCGGCGGGTGTTGTCGCCCAGCTCGCCGATCTCGGCCGCCGCCTTGTAGACGAAGGCGAGGTGACCCCCAGGCGTGCGCACCGCCATGGAGGTGAAGAGCCGATCGCGGAGCCGGTCCACCAGCAGCCCGGACACCGCCGGCGAGGACAGGTCGAGCCCGTGCCCTTCCACCAACACGTGGAGGCCGGCCGAGTCCCGGCCGCGGACCTCCAGCCGATCGATGGCCGAGAGGGCGAGCTGGATGGACGTGTACCCCTCGACGGCCGCCTCGGAGGCGGCGAGCGCTCTCTCGCCTGCCAGCTCACGCACTGCCCGAGCCGTCCGAAGACGATCGTGCAGGATGCCCCAGACGGCGTCCTTCAGGCGGACCAGGGCGGCGTTGACCTGCTCGAGCGCGGCGGTCGAGAGGTCCTGCTGCCCCGTGTCCAACGACACTTCGATCCGCCGGATCTGGGCGTCGATGCCCTCCGCTCGGGCCTGCACCGCGGCCGCCAGGTCCGCGTTCAACAGGGCGCGCACGCCGGGCACGCCGCGCAGCGCCTCGTCGACCCGGGCCAAGGCGGCCGCCGCGTCACCCAAACGGCCGACATCGCCGACGGCGGAAGCGGCGCCCTCGAGATCCGCGATCAGGAGATCCCGGGACGGCGGTTGGCGGCGCGCGGGCCGGCGAAGGACAGCGACGATGCCGCACATCTCCCGCGAGGGTACCGGCCGGATCAGGCGTAGGGGCTAGCGTCACGACATGGCCATCGAGGTGCGGGTGGACCGGACCAGGTGCATCGGCTCCAAGAGCTGCACCTACGCCGCTCCAGGCACGTTCGAGCTGGACGACCAGCTGATCTCCACTGTGATCAACCCGGAGGCCGACCCGCTGGAGTCGGTGCTGGAGGCGGCCGAGGTGTGCCCCACGGGGGCGATTTCCGTCTTCCGGGACGGCGAACAGCTGCCTTGAACGAGACCAGGGCCGCCTGGAGCGGCCCTGGTTGTTCAGCAACGATTCAGCTGGAGGAGGCCGGTCTTAGCGGTGCATTCCGCGCAGCGCGGGGTTCATGTGCTCGAGCGTCTTGGGCCCGCGCTTGGGGAGCCTGAGAGGGGGCGGCGGCTCCGGCTTCTCGGTGACGAGGGCCTCGGTCGTGAGGAGCATGGACGCCACCGACGCCGCGTTCTCCAGGGCCGAGCGGACGACCTTGGCCGGGTCGATGATCCCCGCTTGGACAAGGTCCTCGAACCGCCCGGCGACGGCGTTGAGACCGATGTTGCCAGTCTCGGCCTCCACCTCCTTCACCGTGACCCTCCCGTCGATCCCCGCGTTTTCGGCAATCCAGTAGAGGGGCAGGTCAAGCGCCTTGTGCACGATGGTTGCGCCCGTCTTCTCGTCGCCCTCGAGCGACAGCTCCTCGATGGCCCGACGAGCCCGGAGGAGGACGGTGCCCCCACCGGGGACGATGCCCTCCTCAATAGCGGCCCGGGTGGCAGCCAGGGCGTCTTCGATCCGCGCCTTTCGCTCCTTGAGCTCCACCTCAGTGGCGGCACCGACGCGGACGACGGCCACGCCGCCGGCGAGCCGAGCCAGCCGCTCCTGGCCCTTCTCCCGCTCCCACTCGGTCGACACGTCATCGAGGAGCAAACGGATCATCCGCTTGCGGTCCTCGATCTGCTGGGGGTCGCCGTAGCCCTCGATGATCGTTGTGTCGTCCTTGGTGACCCTGACCCGTCGGGCCTTGCCCAGTTGATCGAGCCTCAGGTTCTCCAGGCGCAGGCCCAGCTCCTCGCTGACGACCTGTCCCCCGGTGACGATGGCCACATCCTCGAGGAACTGCTTGCGGCGGTCGCCGAACCAGGGGGCCTTCACCGCTACCGACTGGAACGTGCCCCGCAGCCGGTTGACCACGAGGGTGGACAGCGCCTCGCCCTCCACGTCCTCGGCAACGACGAGGAGGGGCTTGCCCGCCTGCGAGACCTTCTCGAGAATCGGAAGCAGGTCGGCGATGGCGCTGATCTTCTTCTGGTGCAAGAGGATGAACGGCTCGTCGAGCACCGCCTCCTGGCGGTCCTGGTCGGTGATGAACTGCGGGGACAGGAAGCCCTTGTCCCACTGCAGCCCCTCGACGAACTCGAGGGTCATCCCGACGGTGTGCTTTTCCTCCTCGACGCTGACCACGCCCTCTTTCCCCACCCGGTCCATGGCGTTGGCCACAACCTCCCCGATCGCAGGATCGTTGGCGGAGATGGTGGCGACATGGAGGATCTCGGAGCGATCGGACACGTCGATCGCGTGGGCGGCGATGTGTTTGAGGGCGGCGCCTACGGCGGCGTCGATCCCCCGCTTCAGGGCCTGGGGGCTGGCGCCGGCGGCCACGTTCTTCATCCCCTCGTTCACAATCGCCTGGGCGAGAACACTGGCCGTGGTCGTCCCGTCACCCGCCACGTCGTTGGTCTTGATGGCGACCTCGCGAACCATCATCGCCCCCATGTTCTCGAAGGGGTCCTCGAGGGGGGTGACTTCGCGAGCGATGGTGACACCGTCGTTGGTGATCGTAGGGGCGGCGTACTTCTTCTCCAGCACCACGTTCCGGCCCTTGGGGCCGAGAGTCACCTTGACCGTGTTCGCCAGCTTGTTGGCGCCCTCTTCCAAGCTCGCACGAGCACTCTCGTCGAACTTGAGGATGGTGGGCATGGCTAGCTCCCGACGATGGCGAGGACGTCCCGGCCGTTCAGGATGAGCAGGTCCTCACCGTCGACGGTGATCTCGGTGCCGCCGTACTTGCTGTAGACGACGACGTCACCGACCTTGACATCGAGGGGGATCACCTGTCCCGTCTGCTCCGACCGACGGCCCGGGCCGACGGCGAGTACGTCGCCCTGCTGAGGCTTCTCCTTGGCGGTGTCAGGGATGACGATCCCGCTCACCGTGGTCTCTTCGGCCTCCTTGGGGCGGACGACGATGCGGTCCTCGAGGGGCTTGAGGTTCATGCGGGGTCCTCCGTTTGGTGAACTGGGGGCGTTAGCACTCTCACCTGTCGAGTGCTAACGATAGCGGAACCCGAGAACTTGCATCAACGGCGAGCCGCTGTGGGCGCCCCACCTGCCCGTCAAGAACTCGAGGGCGGCCCGGTCCTTACCACTCGGCGGAGCTCGTCCACCGCATTGGCCGAGAGTTGGAGCACGATCCGATCGAAAGCCGCCCCGGGACACTCGATGACCGTCACCGTCGGGGTCCGCCCTACGAGCCAGAACGACTTCTCCCCGCTCT
The DNA here is from genome assembly GCA_030862235.1 of Actinomycetota bacterium. Lineage (GTDB taxonomy): Bacteria > Actinomycetota > Acidimicrobiia > Acidimicrobiales > AC-14 > JALZEC01. The sequence continues at coordinate 3,539 of JALZEC010000137.1, forward strand.
TCCGGTACGTGCCGGCCTGGATCACACCGGGGATGTAGGTGCCGGGAACCCTGAATCCACTGGGCACGTCCCGACGGATCACGTCCGTGCGCACGCCGGACACCTGGGACAGGGGGATTCGCACCTCACCTTTCAATGCCCAGACGCGGTTGAGACCCCGAGGGCGGACAACCAGC
>JALZEC010000139.1 GCA_030862235.1 Actinomycetota bacterium
GTCGACCTGAGCGTCGAGGAGGGCGGCGTGCTCGGCGTCGTGGGCGAGTCGGGCTGCGGCAAGACCGTCACCATGCTGGCTGCCCTCGGCCTGCTCCCCCGGAACGCCACAGTCAAAGGATCGGTCAGGTATCGGGGGCGGGAGCTGCTCAAGCTCCCGGCGCGGGAGATGCGCAAGATCCGTGGGGCGGGGATCGCGATGATCTTCCAAGACCCGGTGACCTCGCTCAACCCGGTGTTCACTGTCGGCCACCAGATCGCGGAGGCCGTGCGGGTCCATCACCCCGAGCTCGGCCGGCGAGAGACGGCTCGGCGGGCAGTCGAGCTCCTCGCCCGAGTCGGCATCCCGGAGCCGGAACGGCGGGCCGCCGACTATCCGCACCAGTTCTCCGGGGGCATGTGCCAGCGGGCCATGATCGCCATGGCCATGGCCAACGACCCTGACGTGCTCATCGCCGACGAGCCCACGACCGCCCTCGACGTGACGATCCAGGCGCAGATCCTCGACCTGCTCCGGGTCGTGCACCGGGACAAGGGGCACGCCATCGTGCTCATCACCCACGATCTGGGGGTCGTCGCCGGTCTGGCTGAGGACGTGGCCGTGATGTACGCCGGCCGGGTCATGGAGCGGGGACCGGTCGACGAGGTCTACGAGCGCTCCCGCAATCCCTACACCCGGGGCCTGCTGGCGTCGCTCCCGAAGCTCAACGCGGGCGCCCGCGTCCCCTTGACGCCGATCAGGGGCGCACCCCCGTCCCTTCGCACGGTGCCCGTCGGCTGCCCCTTCCACCCGCGATGCCCGCGAGCCGAGGAACGGTGTCGCGTTGAGGCTCCCGAGCTGCGCTCAGTGGGCGGGGTGCGCTCCGCCTGTCATTTCGCCGAGGAGTTCGGCAACCCGACGGCGGCGGTGACGCCTGGCTGAGCCGGAAGGGTAGGCCTGCTGCGCCTTCCCGTCCCTACTCGACGGGACGCAGAACACGGGCCGGCGCCACCCGAGTGGCCTGCCACCCGGGTGGGATGGCAACCAGACCGCTGATGACCAGACTCACGGCGGCGATAGCCGCGAGGGCAGGGAGGGGGATGGTCGCGTGGGGGATGACCCCGAGCTCCTGGGCGAAGGTCATCCACGCCCAGCGTCCGGCGGCGACGCCGAGGGGAAGGGCGACGAGCAGGGCGGGGATCACCAGCAGCCACGCCTGCACCGTCACGCTGCGCACCAGCTGGCTACGCGTGAAGCCGATGGCGCGCAGGACGGCGAGGGTGCGGCGCTCCCGTTGCACCGCAGTGAGCAGGGCGTGCAGAAGGGTGGCCACGGCCACCAGCGCCATGAGGCCGGCCACGATGGCAGGGGTGGCGTCGGCCCGCCCGAAGTTCACCAGGTCCTGAGGCAGCTGGGGACGTTCGACGCTCGTACCCCGCAGCCCCAGGTCGGCGGCCACGCGGTCGGCTAGGGCGTCGGGGTCCGTCCCGGGCGTCACGTGGATGAGCGCCAGCTGCGGCGTCGTCTCGAGGTGAAGCGTCTGGGCGACGGCGAAGGGGATCAGCAGGTCCACGTCCGGGAGCACCGCCCGACCCACGACCTCCACCTCGGCTGTCTGCCCACCCGACCCGAGGCGCGTCCTGTCGCCGACGTCGACGCTGGCCGCGGCCTTGGGGCCGAGAACGACCTCGTCGGCGCCCCGCGGGGCCCGGCCCTCGAGCAGCGCTGGCTCGATGTCGCCCCGGACGGGCTCGACCGCGAGCGTGCGCAGCCGGTGCCCAGCGATCTCGAGGTCGAGGAAAGCCCCCACCTCGGCGCTCCGGACCTCGGGGTCGCGGGCGAGCCGGGCGATCCCCTCCGGGGACAGCGGCTCGGCAAAGTCGCCGCCCACGGTGACGTCCCAGGTCCAGCCGTACAGGCGCGGCGTGTCCCGGAGGTCCTCGAGGCTGGCGGCAAACGTGGCCACGCCCACCACGGTGAGCACCCCGAGGGCGGCGCCGACGATTCCCCCCTTCGCCCCCCGGCGCCCAGTTGCCAACCGGGTCCCGGCCAGCAGCACCGCCCCACGGGCCGCGCCCGCGAGGCGGCGAATGACGGGCAGGCGCTCCTCGGCAACAGTCACGTCGTGCCCCCTGGTCGGGGAAGCCAGCACCGTGCCGCCACCGAGCCACTCCGTCGCCACGGCGACCAGAACGCCGGCGAGGAGGACTCCGACTCCGCCGAGGAGCAGAACGGGGACGTCGACGTCCCGCCCCGGCGACGGTTCGGCCGCCCGGGCGAGCCCGATTGGGAACAGCGGCGAGAGAACCAGGGCGGTGAACGCGGCCACCGCCGCGCCCACCACCCCGATCACCAGCCCCTTCAGCAGCCGCAACCGCCGCTGCTCCCCGGCGGAGAAGCCCAGGGCCCGTAGCACGGGGAGGTCTCGTCCCTCCACGAACGACTGGCGGACCACAAGCTGGCCGACGATCAGCACCGCCACCGCCGAAGCCAGGAGTCCGGCCAGCACCAGCGCCCGGGCCAGCGGCTCCAGGGCCCGGTTGACCGCCCGGGTCTGCTCGGTTTCCACCGCGGCCGCCACCGGCAAGTCGTTCCCTCGCTGGAGCTCGGCGAGGAACCGGGGGGCGGCGCCGGCCCCGCCGTTGAGGCGCACGGCGAGGGCGTCGACCCCCACCGCGTCAGGATTGGCGGCGAGCAGGGCAGGGGTGACGTAGATCATCTCGATGTCGACCATTGGGTTGGCCTGGGGCGGGAACTCGTTGGGCGCGACCACGATGCCGACGACGGTGAGCTCGACGAGATCACGGCTCATCACCGCTTCGAAGCCGGCGCCGCCGAACACCTGGCCCATCTCCTCTTGGTTGAGGACGTTGACCTTCAACGTGTCGCCGACCTCCAGCGACAGCTGCTCGGCCGCCGGCAGGTTGGCCACCACCTCGTCGACCCGGTCGGGGTGGGCCGGCCGTCCCTGCAGGACCTTGACGCGGTTCAGGGTCGTGCCCAGGCGGCCGGTGGGACCGACCCTGACATTGGTCTGCTCGGGGCTGATGAACGTGCCATCCGAGGTGCGGCCGACCAGGGGGATGACGCGCATTGGCGCCGATGCCTGCACGTCGGGCCGGCGGGCGATGGCGTCGAGGTCGAGCGGGGCGAACTCGAACATTCCAGGGATGCCTTTGATCACCAGGACGTCGTAGGCCTCGTTGGCCTCGACCAATCGGTCGTAGGCCGACGCCGTGCGCCGAGCCCCGGCGAAGAGGGCGAGGACCACCCCGCCGGCGATCCCGACGAGGAGTGCGACCAAGAGCCAGGCTGCCCACCGCTGCCGCAGGTCGGCCCGGAATCGGTACATGACCGCGCCCATCGCTCCCTCCCGGACAGGAAACGCTAACCGCTCACCCCCTCGACGGAGGCCGCGATCACCGGCGGCTCCCGGCACCCGAAACCGGTGACGAGCATGCTGGTGCCCGTGGGTGAACCGTCGCCGCTGGTCGTCGCCGGCCTGCAGGTGACCTACGACGGGACGGGGGAGCCGCCCGTCCACGCGGTGCGCGGCGTGGACGTCGTGGCCGGGCGGGGCCGCGTGACCGGGCTGGTAGGCGAGTCGGGCAGCGGCAAGACGACGATCGCCCTCGCCACCCTGATGCTCCTTCCGGCCGAAACGCAGGTGAGCGGGAGCGTCCGGGTCGGCGGGCAGGAGCTGGTCGGCGCCAACCTGGCGACGCTCCGGGCGGTGCGGTGGCGACGGGCGGCGGTCGTCGTGCAGGCCCCGGGGCGGGGTTTCAACCCGGTGCGGACGGTCGGGGCGCAGGTGGCGGAGCCCCTCCGGATCCACATGGACATGGGACAGCGGGAGGCGCGGGAGCGGTCGCGCGAGCTGGCGGCGACCGTCGGCCTCGACCCCGACCTGCTCGAGCGCTACAGCCACCAGCTCTCGGGCGGCGAGCGCCAACGGGCCATGCTGGCCATGGCCATGGCCTGCCAGCCGCAGGTCCTCGTCCTCGACGAGCCCACGTCCGGGCTGGACAGCGCCACCCGGGCGGCGATCCTCGACACGGTCCGCGGGCTGGCCGATGGGTTCGGCACGGCCGTCGTGCTGATCTCCCACGACGTTGCAGCGGTCGCCCGCATCGCCGACGACATCGCCGTCCTGTACGCGGGCATGGTGCTCGAACACGGGGAGACAGGCCTGGTGCTGGCCGACCCCCGCCAGCCCTACACCCGCGACCTGCTCGCCGCCTACCCGACCATGACCACCCAGAAGGACCTCCGGGGGATACGCGGCCCGGCCCCGGACCCCACCCACCCACCGACCGGCTGCCCCTACCACCCCCGCTGCTCCCAGGCGGTCCCCGACTGCGCGACGTGGCATCCGGTGGCCGAGACCGTCGCCGGACGGAGCATCGTCTGCCTGCGCGGAGGGGTCGTCACCCGGCTGGCCGCCCGAGGGTTGACCAAGTCCTACCAGGTGAGCGGGCGAGCAGCGGTCGGGGCCGTGAAGGGGGTCGACCTCGACGTGCGCGCGGGCGAGGTGCTGGGCGTCGTGGGCGAGACCGGCAGTGGGAAGTCGACGCTCGCCCGGCTGCTCCTGGGCATAGAACGGCCGGACACGGGCGAGGTCGAATGGGAGGGGGAGCCGTTCTCTTCCTTCACCCGGGTCCGGTGGCAGGAGTTTCGCCGCCAGGCAGCCATCGTCTTCCAGGACCCGTTCGAGGCGACGAGCCCGCTGCTCACCGTTGGGGAGGTGGTGCGGGAGCCGCTCGACGTCCAGGGACTCGGGACGAAGGGCGAGCGCGAGGACCTGATCCGGAGGACGGTCGCCGCCGTCGGGCTGACCGTGAGCGATGCCTTCCTCGCCCGGCGAGCACACGAGCTGTCCGGCGGGCAGCTCCAGCGGGTGGCGGTTGCCCGATCGCTGGTGCTCGGGCCCCGCCTGCTGGTGGCGGACGAGCCCACGTCGATGCTCGACGCGTCGGAGCAGGCCAAGCTGATGGTTCTGCTCAAGGACCTGCAGGTCGAGCGGGGCATGGCCATGGTGTTCGTGTCCCACGACCTGGCTCTGGTGCGCAAGGTGGCCGATCGCCTCGTCGTGCTGCACCGAGGGCGATCGGTCGAGCAGGGGCCGTGCAATCGGGTGCTGGCGCGACCAGAACATGAGGTCACGCGACGACTACTTCAGCACGCGCCTGCTTTCGTGGTCGACAATAGCGACGGACGGCGCGGCGCAAACCAAGGAGCGGGCGGATGAGGACGATGGCTCGGCGGCGGGTGTGGACGGTGGCGGTTGCGCTGATGGTGGCCTCGCTCATGGTCGCCGCCTGTGCGGACGACGACGACGAGGGCGACCAGCCAGCCACCCCAGGGCAGGGGGCGACGAGCACGACCGTTCCCAGCGTGGCCACGCTGCGGTTCGCGGTCTCCACCAACGAGCGGAACATCACCCCGTTCACTCAGGGCACGGGGTACCCCGGCTACTACATGATGACCCTGATGTACGACACGCTCCTGTGGCTCGACCCCCAGGGCGTGCCCCAGCCTTGGCTCGCCCGGGAGTTCCAGACGAGCAACGGCGGGCGCACGTGGACGTTGAAGCTGCAGGAGGCTGTGACGTGGCACGACGGGCGGGCCTTGAGCGCGGCCGACGTGAAGTTCAGCTTTGAGTACATCCGCGACAGCCAGCGCCCGCGATGGCTGCCGAACCTGCGCCCGATCACCTCGATCGAAACGCCGGACCCGCTCACCGTCGTCCTCACGCTGAGCGAGCCCAAGGCCTCCTTTGCCCTGAACCCCCTGGCCGACCTGCCGATCATCCCCCAGCACATCTGGTCGGGCATCACCAATCCGCTGGAGGTGACCGCCGAGCTCCCGGGTGGCGCGCTGCCCATCGGCAGCGGCCCGTACCGGCTGGTCGAGTTTCGGGAGAACCAGGTCTGGCGGTTCCAGGCCAACCCCAACTACTTCAAGGGGCGGCCGATCGTCAACGAGATCGTCATGCCCTACATCGCCGATCGCCAGGCCGCCTTCACCGCCCTGCAGGGCGGCCAGGTCGACGTGACCGCGGCGACGCTCACCCCCGAGCTCAAGGCGACGTTCAACCAGGGCGGGCTCAAGACAGCAGGAGGCGCCGGGCTGCGGGGCTGGTACGTCTACATCAACAACGAGCGGGCGCCCTTCGACAGGAAAGAGGTGCGCCAGGCGGTCGCCCTCGCCATCGACTTCAACGACATCGTCCGCACCGTCCTGCTGGGGGCGGGGGCAGCGGGCAGCCCCGGGTTCGTCCACCGCTCCGTCGCCTGGTCGAACCCGGCCCGCCGCGACTTCCGGCCCGACCAGAACCGGGCCCGCACGCTGCTCGACGGGGCAGGGATCCGCGACACCAACAACGACGGCGTGCGGGAGCTCAACGGGCAGCCGGTGGAGGTCCCGCTCATCCTGCGCAACGACGACGCCCAGGCGGTGCGGGCGGCGGAGCTGATCGCCCAGTCCGTCTCCCAGATCGGCATCAAGGTCACCGCCACCCCGCTCGACCCGACGACGGGCGGGAGCCGGATCTGGCCCGACTACCAGATCGGCCAGACCCCCCGCGGGGACTACACCATCGCCCTCCACTCCTGGGCGGCCACCGTGCAGCAGGACCCGGAGTTCCTGCGGTCGCTGTTCCACTCCGAGCCGGCGGTGGGGACCCTCAACCGGGCCGCCTACAAGAACCCGCAGTACGACACCCTCGCCGACGAGCAGTCCAGGACCACCGACACCGCCCAGCGCAACCGCATCCTCGGTCAGATGCAGGACATCCTGGCCGATGACCTACCGGCGATCGCCCTCTACTACCCGGACGACATCTTCCCGTACCGCCCCGGCACCTTCGACGGCTGGGTCTACTACCCGGGAACCGGCATCCTCAACAAGGCGACCCTGATCGCTCCCAAGTAAGCGGCGGCTGGGCCGGTCGACGCGAAGCCGCCGAGCACGAGCCGTGCGGCGGTTCCTGCGGCGGGCCTCCCAGTACCTTCTCGTCGCCTTCCTCGCCGCCACGCTCAACTTCGCCATCCCGCGGCTCATGCCCGGGGACCCGATCACCCTCATCCTCGGCGAGGACGCCAACCGCCTGCGCCCTGAGGAGGTGCTGCAGAGCCTGGAGCGGTTCGGGCTGGAGAAGTCGATACCCGAGCAGTACGGGCGCTACCTGGTCGGCCTCGTCAAGGGTGACCTCGGGTACTCGTACGGCCACCGCCGTCCCGTCTCGTCGCTGCTGGCCGACCGGCTCCCATGGACCCTGCTGCTGGTGGGCACGGCCTTGGTGGCGAGCACGGTGCTGGGGGTGTTGTGGGGCACGTTGGCCGCGTGGTGGCGCCAGCGCCGGCTCGGCAACGCCTCCCTCGCGACGGCGGTCGCCCTGGAGTCCCTCCCGACCTTCTGGACGGGGCTCCTCTTGTTGATCGTGTTCGGGGCCCGGCTCAAGTGGTTGCCGGTTTTCGGCGCCCAGTCCCTCGACCGCCAGCCAGGGACGGTGGCCGCCGTCGTCGACGTGGCCAAGCACCTCGTTCTCCCGGCGGCGGCGCTGACCCTGGCCATCATCGGCCAGACGTTCCTCGTCACCCGGTCCGCCCTGGCCGGCGTGGTCCGCGACGACTTCGTCCTCCTGGCCAGAGCGAAGGGCCTCCGGGAACGGGCGGTGGCGCTCCGCCACGCCCTGCCCGCCGCCTCGCTCCCGGTCGTGACCGCCGTGTTCCTCCGCCTCGGCGCCCTCAGCGGCGGCGCGGTTGTCGTCGAGACCGTCTTCTCCTATCCCGGAGTGGGCCGGCTGTTGTACGAGGCGGCCCAGGGCCGCGACTACCCGGTGATGCAGGGCGGGTTCGTGGTCCTCAGCCTCACCGTCATCGCCGCCAACATGGTCGCCGACCTGCTCTATCCGCGCCTTGACCCGCGGACCGCCGATGCCCAGCCGTAAGGGGCGCACCCGCCCCCTCGGTCTGGTCGGACTCGTGGTGGTGGCCCTGTTCGTGGTCGTCGGCGTGTTCGCGCCCCTGCTGGCTCCGCACGAGCCCGACGTGCGCAGCGGCCTGCCCTTCGAGCGGCCCAGCCGCCAGCACCTGCTGGGCACCGACGACGTGGGTTACGACTTGTTGAGCGAGGTCCTGTGGGGAACGCGGGTCTCGCTCCTCGTCGGCGTGTCGGCGGCACTCGTGGCCGTGGCCGTGGGTGGGCTGGTCGGCCTCGTCGCCGGGCAGCGGCGGGGGACGCTCGACGCCGTCCTCATGCGGGGCGTCGATCTCTCGCTCGCCCTGCCGTTCGTGCCGCTGCTCGTCGTGCTGGCCGCGTACCTCGGCCAGGGCCTGCGCAACGAGGTGCTCGCCCTCAGCCTTCTCCTCTGGGCCTACCCGGCGCGGGTGGTGCGGTCGCAGGTGCTGAGCGTCCGGCAGCGGCTCTACGTGACGGCCGCTCGCAGCTACGGGGCTCGCCCCCCGTACCTCCTGCGCCGCCACCTTCTGCCCGCCGTCGCGCCCCTCCTCGTCGCCGAGTTTGTCCGGGCGGTGACCGTCGCCATCCTGCTGGAGGCAACCCTGGGCTTCCTCGGCTTGGGGGACCCGCTGCAGCGGAGCTGGGGCAGCATCGTGTACTTCGCCACCGCCCGGGGCGCCTTCCTGACGGGTGCCTGGGTCTGGTGGATCGTGCCCCCCGGGCTGTGCGTGGCGGTGGTGGCCGCGGGCTTCGCCTTCCTCGGGGTGTGGGTCGAGGAGCGGGTGGACGCTCGCCTCGCTCGCCGTGCGGCGGGCACGGGTTTTGTCCTTCACCCTGCTGCCTGACGACGCGATACCGGTGCGGGATACCGGTTCGAACCGGAAGGCCGCGGGTAGACGCAAGAACGTCGACTATCCCAAGGAGGACCTCATGGCACGTCGGTTCAAGAAGATCCGTGCCCTCGTCCTGATGGGCACCGGAGCGGCGGCTGCGTACTTCGGCGACCCCGAGCTGGGCCGGACCCGTCGAGTGAAGACCAAGGACCAGGCGGCGGCCGCACTCCGACGGGTGAAGCGTCAGGCGGAGCAGAAGCAGCGGTACGTCGAGAACACACTTGCCGGGAAGGCGCAAGCGGCACGGACACCGAGCACGCCGCCCTCCGACGACCGCACGCTGGTCGACAAAGTCAAGAGCGAGGTCCTGGGCCGGCCCGAGTTCTCGAAGCTGAACGTGGTGGTGGACGCGGCGGAAGGCGTCGTCGCCCTGCGGGGTGAGGTGCCCGACCGGGAGCTGGCCACGCAGCTGGAGCGCGCCGTCGGACAGGTCACCGGCGTGGCGCGGGTGGAGAGCTACGTGCACACGCCCGGCGAGCCGGCGCCCAACAAGCAAACGGCGAGTGCCTGAGCCCATCGACGACGAGGCGGGCGGCGGCGGGGAGGAGAGCGGCGCCCCTCGCGCCAACCCGGCCGCCGCCCCGGGTTCGAGCGGCCCCGGGGAGCAGGGCTACAGCGGGGCGGCAACCGTCGGCGACGAAGGCGCCATAGCCGGCCCTGAGTCGTACGGAGACCCGTTCGGCCGGCCGGACTCAGAAGGAGCGGAAGGAGAAGGGGCAGACGAGAGGCGGGACGCGGGGGGCTGGTAGGGACTGATCCTGGGGGGACGCCGACCGTTCCTGGCCCGAGCGAGGCCGGCCGTTACTCGCCCCAGCGGAGGAGACCTCCGAGTCCCTCGGCGGGCACCCGCTCAGGAGGCACCACCCACACGCCCCCACCGGTGCCGAGGGTCGCACGCACGGCTACGTCCACCAGCCGCGCCTCCACCGGCGAGTCGACGCCCAGGCCCTTGAGGTCCTCGGCGCCGAGCGCCACCGCCGTGGGGTCCGGGCCGAACCACGCCGTGCGCTCGTCGTCGGGGTCGTTGCTCACCAGCAGCACTTCGACCTGCGCCTTGGCCAGGGCGGCCAGCGTGGCCCGCGCCCCTTCAAGTGCCCGGTCCTGCTGACCCAGCTCCTCCCGGAACTTCTCCAGGAGGCGCTGCGTGTCCTGGTCGACGGCTTCGACGACGAACGGCCACACCTCGTCGGTGAGGCGTTCGAGTGACCCGTCCTGGCTCCTCCCGCCGTCCATGACCTTCAACACGTCCAGCCACTGCTCGGGCAGCGACTCCTGGAGCAGCTGGATGGCCCGCACGTCGCCGGCGGCGACCAACAGGCGGGCGTTCGTCCTCTCCGCCAGCTTGGAGACTTCCTCGGCCACGTTCTTGGCGTTCTGCTCCCAGGTGTTCTCCGCCCGCTGCTGGTAGCGGCGCTGGGACCAGCCCCCGGGCTTGGAGCGGGCCAGGGGGTCGGTGCCGCCTCCGGCCTCGCGGTGGGTCTCCTCGGCCGTCCCGGGAGAGAAGGCGACGAGGTCGGCGCCCCGCCGGTCGGCGAGCACGGCCACCACCGCCGGGGCGGCTTGGCGGTGGGCCAGGAGGGGGACGAGCGCGGGCAGGGGTGCCCACCGGGCCTCCTCGCGCCAGGGCGGACCCGGATGGCTCTCGGCCAGCAGGACGCCTTCGGGGTTGGCCACGACCGTCAGGCCGTTGCCTTGGAGGTGTCCTTCACCGACGAGGGGGTCGATGGCCTCCAGCACGCTTTCGGGGGCGCCGGCGTCGGCCAGCGAGGTGCGGAGGGCCCGCCACCGCTTCTCCTCAAGTTGCTCGGCGTTCTCCACCGCCTGCTCGGTGGCGAGCTCGACCGTGGCGAACGGACCGGCGGCCAGGACCACCGAGGCCAGGTCGGGGGCGCGGAGGGCGGACGGGAAGTTCGTTCCGGAAGTCTCCATGCCCATGCTCCTTCCCTCAGCACAACCTCCCTATGCTGGCGGCGGGGGAATCCGCCCGCAGCAGCGACACGCAGCGCAGGAATCCCGGCGGCCAGTGGGGTCGGCGGGCGCAACCGGAGGAGATCGGAGACCATGCCTCACGAGGGCCAGCCCCACCAGCAGTGGGACGAGCACGAGCACGAGCCGATGGTGCACTCGCACGGCCATTACCACGTGACCCACAACTTCCGGGACATGACCGGTGGCTTCGAGCACCTGAGCTCCTACCACGAGCACGAGCACGACCACGCTGGGGTGTCTCACGCCCATCATCCGCACGAGAACTTCGACAAGGAGCACGAGGGCGAGGCCCACGTGCACGACCACAGGGAGCCGGTGGCGGACGGTGGCCCCAAGCCCAAGAAGGCGGCAGCCAAGAAGACAGCCAAGAAGGCGGCAGCCGAAAAGGGCGGATAGCTCTCGGCCGCCTTTCGGCGGACGTGACCCGATCGGCGTCCTTAGCGGTGCTCCTCGTCGTCGATCGGCGCGGGCAGCGCCTGCTCCACAGCGTCCGCCTCCGGGGCCTCGGGCTCGAACTCCCCCAGCACGGGGGAGTCGGGGGGGACGATGGGAAGCTCCTGCTCCAGTCGGTCGGCGTCGGAAACGTCGCTCATGCCCCCCTTCCTACCCTTCCACCGACGTTCGCGTCTCCTCGGGCGCGGGTAGGAGGGACGGCGTGACCGACTGCGCACGCGCCGTGGCCGAGTTTCCCGAGCAGCCGGCGATGGCGCCGGGAAGCAATTTCCGTGAGGCAGAGTCGGCCGACACGGCCGTCGACGACGACCTATTCCGCGCCGTGCTGGCGGAGACGGTGGCCGCCCTCGACAGCGAGGGCGTTCCCTACGTCTTCATGGGGGGGATCGGCGCCGCCACCTACGGTCGTCCCCGCTGGACCCACGACGTCGACGTCTTCGTCAGGCCGGAAGACGCCGGGCGCGCCCTGAAGTCCCTCGCCGAAGCCGGGTTCCGTACCGAGCAGACGCATCCCGACTGGCTGTACAAGGGGTTCAAGCACGACGTCATGGTCGACGTGATCTTCAAGTCCCTCGGCGGGATCCTGCTGGACGAGGAGATGCTGGCCCGAGCCCAGGTGGAGGAGTTCCAAGGCCACCGGCTCTGCATCATGGCTCCGGAGGACCTCCTCGTCATCAAGGCCATCGTCCACGACGAGCACATGCCCAGGCACTGGCACGACGCGCTGGCCATCGTGTCCCGCTGCTCTCTCGATTGGGACTACCTGGTCCGGCGGGCTCGCCGCCACGGTGCCCGCCGGGTACTCAGCTTGCTGCTGTACGCCCAGTCCAACGACCTCGTGGTGCCGCCGGGACCGATTCGGGCGCTGTTCGATGCCGTCTTCACCGAGTGGCCGGTCAAGGAATCGGCGTGACCATGGGCGCGGCCGGGGCCGCAGAGCCGGAGGCCTACCTGGTGGAGCGGGTCCGGGAGGCGCTCGCCCACGACCCTCGCATCGCCGAACTGGGCGTATGCGTGCGGGTGTCGGGCGAGCGCGTGATCGTCACCGGCGACGTGGCCACGCCGGAGCGGAAGGCAGCGGTGAGCGAGGTCGTGCGTCCGCTCATCGGGGGACGCACGCTCGAGAACGGGTTGACCGTCACCAGCTTCGCCATCGCTGACAGCGAGGAGCAGCTCGGATGATCCGGGTGGCGGCGGTAGGGGACATCCACGTCGGCGCCGACTCCGCCGGCTGCCTCCGTCCCCACCTCGAATCGGTGGCCGAGAAGGCCGACCTGTTCCTGCTGGCCGGCGATCTCACCCGCCACGGCGACCCGGAGGAGGGGGTGGTGCTGGTCGAGGAGATCCGCGATCTGGGGGTGCCGACCGTCGCCGTCCTGGGGAACCACGACCACCACGCCAACTGCGCCGACAAGATCCGCCGCCTGCTCGAGGACGCCGGCGTCTGCGTGCTCGAGGGAGAGGCCACGGTCGTGGACGTCGGTGGCGTGCGGGTGGGAGTGGCGGGCACGAAGGGGTTCGGCGGGGGCTTCGCCGGTGCCTGCGCCACCGACTTCGGAGAGCCGGAGATGAAGGCGTTCATCCGCCACACACGGGCGTTGGCCGAACGCCTCACTTGGGCGCTGGCCAGCTTGGAGGGGCGGGCCGACCTGCGGATCGCCCTGCTCCACTACTCGCCGGTGGAGGACACCCTGCGGGGGGAGAGGCTCGAGATCTACCCGTTCCTGGGGAGCTACCTCCTGGCCGAGGCGGTTGACAAGGCTGGGGCTGACCTGGCCCTGCACGGCCACGCCCACGCCGGAGTCGAGAAGGGGATGACACCGGGCGGCGTCCACGTTCGCAACGTGGCCCAGCCGGTGATCAAGCACGCGTACCACGTCTACTGCCTGGGAGGCGGCGATGGACCAGCCTGTGACTGAGGGTCGGGTGGAGGATACGGCCGGGGGTGGGGGTGGGGCCCCACGCTCCGGAGGAGGGCGGGGTTGGGGCCCCGCCCGGGAGGGCGAAGCCCCAGCAAACATCGAGAGTACCTGGTTGGCGGACAGCGCCAGCCCGCTGCTCGCCGGGGAGAACGGGGTGCGCCTGGAGAACCCGGCCCGGCCGGACAGGCTGGCCTGGAACGCCTTCCGCACCCTTGCCCTCTGGGATGCGGACGCGTGGGTGCCGCGGCTGCTCGAGGTCGCGATCGGCACCGGCAATCTGCTCTCGGCGCTGGAGTGGGGCGGGGCCGCGGTGACCCCCTGGGGTGCCGGCTTGACGTTCGACGACCTGTGCGACGTCGTACTCGACGGCCCCGAGGCCCTGGTCGTGGTGGCCTGCACCCTGCTTCCCCATCCGACGGAGGAGCATGTGCGGGCGGCGGCCATGGCCGCGGTGGACGGGTCGCTGCACGGCGCCCGGGAATCGGGCCTGATCGTCGTGGCCCCGCCGGGCAGCGAGGACCTGCCCGCCGAGCTGGAGCGGGCCGGGCAGCTCGAGCTTCACGAGCAGCACACGCTGGGCGAACTGCTGGCCGACCGGGTGGGCTGGGTGAGCTGGCCGGAGTTGGGCCGCCTGGCCCTCGATCTGGCCGAGGAGAACGACCGCGGCCCCGAGGAGCAGGTGCGCCGCCTGGTGACCGAGCTGCAAACCCGGTTCTCCGACCCCAACTTGTAGCCCGCGGGGGCTCAGCCGACGAGCAGCTCGCGGGCGCCGCTGCGCTCGGACTTCTCTCGCAGACGCATGAGGGCTCGGCGCTCGATCTGGCGGATCTGCTCGCGACTCAGGCTGAACAGCTGGCCGACCTCGTCGAGGGTGCGGGGCTTGCCTCGGTCGAGCCCGTACCGGAGGTAGATGACCCGGCGTTCCCGCTCGGTGAGGGACTCGAGGAGGGAGCGGATCTGGGCTGGCAGCATCGACTCGGCCACGATGTCGAAGGGCGAGGACGCCTCCGTGTCGGGAATGATGTCGCCCAGCTCCATGTCCGCGTCCGCCCCGTGCGGCTCCGACATGGAGCAGACCTCGAGCGGGAGCGTGAGCGTCTGGCGGACCTTGGCCGGGGCCACGCCGCACTCGGCGGCGACCTCCTCGACAGAGGGGCGGCGACCCTTCTCCGACTCGATGGTGGCCTGGGCCCGGCGCACCTTGGAGACGAGGTCGCCGGCCTGGACCGGGAGGCGGATCGTGCGGCCGTTGTTGGCGATGGCCCGGCTGATGGCTTGGCGGATCCACCACGTGGCGTAGGTGGAGAAGCGGAAGCCGCGCCGGACATCGAAGCGGTCTACGGCGTGCATGAGGCCGACATTGCCCTCCTGGACCAGGTCGAGAAGGGACATACCGGACGAGGTGTACCTCTTGGCGACGGACACGACGAGGCGCAGGTTGGCCCGCACGAACTCCTCGGCCGCCTCCTCCGCCTCCTCGATGATCTTCTCGAGGCGCTGGCACTCCTCCTCGCTGAGGCGGTCGCCCCGGCGGTCCAGCTCGGCTGCCGCCTCTCGCCCGGCGTGGATCCTCATCCCCAGCCGCTCCTCGTCGGCCCTGGTCAGCAGCGGGTGACGGCCGATCTCAGCCAGGTAGAGGCGGACGAGGTCGTCTTCGCCTCCGCCCCCCGACTTGCCGTTCGTCACGCGCTGGGTCGACAACATTCCGCCTTTCCAGGACCTTGGACGCCCCCGACGCCCTCGAAGAGGTGCAACAACGGGGGGCGACGGGTCCTTCCCGGCTGGAGCGTGTGCTCAGGTCACACGGGGCATATACCCAAACATGGAGCGAGGAAGCGACAAACACGCCACACGTCTCGACGAAAACATGAAGACCGAGACGCGATCGATGGTGAGGGGGGCGCCGGTGGAGGCCCGGGTAGAGGAAGCCCGGGAGCAGGAGGGGCCGGGGGAGGGCGAGCACACGCCCGATTCGCGGCTGGTCGGCGGCCGTGTCGCCGGGGACGGCTCCCAGCCCACGGACGAGGAGCTCGAGGCTCGGGCGGAGATCGCCCGCCACCTCGACCCGTCAGTCTTCCCCGCTCGCACCGCCCAGCTGGTGGTCAACGCTGAGGAGAACCACGCACCGACGTGGATCGTCGAGCTGCTCACCAAGCTGCCCGACGACACCTATGACACCACCGAGGCCGTGTGGCAGGCGTTGGGGGGAACCGCCGAGCGCCGCTTCTGAGCTCCAGTAGGGCCGAGGGGGGGCGCCCGGTAGACTCCGCCCGTGGCGAGGACGGGGGAGGATCGAATCCTCACCGTCCCCAACGTGCTCTCGGTGGTACGGCTCTGCTGCATCCCGGTCTTCCTGTGGCTTCTGTTCGGGCGCGAGAACCGGTTGGGTGCGGCCGTGCTCCTGGGGGCGCTGGGGGCCACCGACTGGGTCGACGGGTTCATCGCCCGCCGGTACGACCAGGTCTCCAACCTGGGCAAGGTGCTGGATCCCACGGCCGACCGGCTGCTCCTCGTGGTCGGGATCGTGGCCATCCTGGTGGACGGGTCGGTGCCCCCTGTCATCGCCGTCCCCGCCATCGTCCGCGAGGTGGGGGTCGGCACCGCCGTGGTCGTGTTGTTCGCGCTCGGCGCCCGCCGCATCGACGTCACCTGGTGGGGCAAGTGCGGGACCTTCCTCATGATGGCCGCCTTCCCCCTGTTCCTCGGCGGTAACGACCCCGAGTTCGGCGCGCGCGACTTCGTCCGGGCCCTCGGCTGGGCGTGCGGGGTGGTCGGGCTGGTCGTCAGCTATTTCGCCGCGTTCCGCTACATCCCGCTCGGTCGGGAGGCGCTCCGGGAGGGGAGGCAGGGCCGGGTAGGGTCGAACGAATGAAAGCGGTGATCATGGCGGGCGGCGAGGGCACCCGTCTGCGCCCTCTGACCTCGAACCAGCCCAAGCCCCTGATGCCGCTGGCCAACCGGCCGATGATGGAGCACGTCGTCAAGCTCCTCAAGAAGCATGGCTTCGAGGACATCGTGGTCACCCTCGCCTTCCTCCCCCAGACGATCCGCACCTACTTCGGCGACGGGCCCGAGTTCGGCGTCCGCATGGTCTACGCCACGGAGGAGACACCGCTGGGCACGGCCGGCTCCGTCGGGAACGCCAAGGCCGAGCTGGACGACACGTTCCTCGTGATCTCGGGCGACGTCCTGACCGACATCGACCTGTCGGAGGTCATCGCCTTCCACCAGGAGAAGAAGGCGGTCGCCACCCTCGGGCTCAAGTCGATGGAGAACCCGCTCGAGTTCGGGATCGTCATCACCCGCGAGGACGGCACCATCGAGCGCTTCCTGGAGAAGCCCACCTGGGGCCAGGTCTTCAGCGACACGGTCAATACCGGCATCTACGTCTTGGAGCCCGAGGTCTTCGACTACATCCCCGAGGGCCAGTCGGTGGACTTCAGCGAGAACGTCTTCCCCAAGATTCTGGCCGACGGCAAGACCCTCGCCGGGCACGTCGCCGCCGGCTACTGGGAGGACGTGGGCACCCTGGACGCCTACGTCCGAGTGCACCGGGACGTGCTGGACGGCAAGGTCGACATGGAGCTGCCCGGGTTCCGAGTGGCCGAGGGGGTTTGGCTGGGCGAGGGATCGGAAGTCGACCCGGGGGCCGAGATCGTGGGCCCGGTGATCATCGGCGACTACTGCCGGGTCGAATCCGGCGCCCAGCTGGGGGCGTACACCGTCTTGGGGGCGAACGTGATGGTCCGCCCGGACGCCTTCCTGGAGCGGACGGTCGTCCACGACAACGCCTACCTGGCCAAGGCCGTGCGGCTCCGGGGGGCGGTGGTGGGGCGCTCCTGTGACCTGCGGGCCTACTCCCGCCTGGAAGAAGGCGTCGTGCTGGGCGACGACTGCTTCGTGGGCGAGCACGCAGTGATCAACCCGGGCGTGAAGGTCTACCCGTTCAAATCGGTCGAACCGGGCGCCATCATCAACTCGTCCATCGTCTGGGAGTCGCGCGGCTCCCGCAGCCTGTTCGGGAAGACAGGGATCAGTGGCCTGGCCAACGTGGACGTGACCGCCGAGCTGGCGTGTCGGGTGGCGATGGCGTACGGGACGACGATCACGAAGGGCGCGACCATCACCACGTCCCGGGACTCCAGCCGGGCGGCTCGGGCCCTCAAGCGGGCCATCCACGCCGGGTTGAACTCGGCCGGCGTCGACGTGGACGACCTGGAGATGGCCCCCGTACCCGTCACCCGCTTTCAGGTCCGCGCCCGCCAGACCCAGGGCGGCATCACCGTCCGGCTGGCCTCCGACGACCCCCAGTCGGTGGTCATCCGGTTCTTCGGCCCGGACGGGCGGGACCTGGACGAGGCGGCCCGGCGCAAGATCGAGCGCACGTTCCACCGCCAGGACTTCCGCCGGGCCTTCGCCGCCGAGATCGGCGACATCGGCTTCGCTCCCCGGGCGCTCGAGCACTACACCGCTGCGCTGATCCGGGGGGTGGACATCGAGGCGGTGCGATCGGTCGGCTTCCAGCTGGTGATCGACTACGGCTACGGGTCCACCTCGGTCCTGATGCCCAACGTCTTGGCCAAGCTGGGGGCCGACGTCCTGGCCGTGAACCCCTACGCCTCCACTGCCGGGGCAGCAGCTTTCGACGCCCAATCCCACGCCAAGCGGGTGGCCCAGATGGTACGGACGTCCAACGCCCACCTGGGCGCCGTGATCGACCCCGACGGCGAGCGCTTGGTCCTGGTCGACGACGCCGGCCGGGTGCTGACCCACGACCAGGCGCTGATGGCCATGGTCAGCCTGGTGGCCTCGCTCGACGGCTCGGCCCGTATCGCCTTGCCCGTGGCCGCGAGCCGGGCAGCCGAGCAGGCGGCGGCCGACCACGGGGCCGAGATCGTGTGGACCAAGCTCTCGGCTGCCCACCTCATGGAGACGGCCCAGGGCGACAACATCGCCCTCGCCGCCAGCCAGGACGGGGGGTTCATCTTCCCCCGCTTCCTCCCCGCCTTCGACGCCACGGCAGCGGTGGTCAACCTGCTGGCGCTGCTCGCCCGATCGGGGAAGCGGCTGTCCGAGCTGGTGAGCGCGATGCCGCCGGTGAACATCGCCCACGAGACGGTGGTCACGCCCTGGGAGGAGAAGGGGGCGATCATGCGCCTGCTCGTGGAGCGGCTCAAGGACCGGAACCTGGTGCTGGTGGACGGGGTCAAGGTGCTCCACGACACGGGGTGGGCGCTGGTGCTGCCCGATCCCGAAGAGCCCCTCACCCACGTCTGGGCCGAAGGGTCCACCGAGGCCGAGGCCCGGGGGCTGGCACAGGAGTACGCGCGCCGCATCCAGCAGATGCTCCGCTCATAAGCGATGTCCAACATCCCCGAGGACCGCCGCTACAGCCAGGACCACGAGTGGGCCTTGCTCGAGGACGGGCGGGTGCGGGTGGGGATCACGGACTACGCCCAGGACGCCCTGGGCGACGTGGTGTTCGTCCAGCTCCCGGACGTGGGCACCACCGTCGGCGCCGGCGAGTCGCTGGGCGAGGTCGAGTCGACCAAGTCGGTCTCTGACGTCTACGCCCCCGTCGCCGGACGGATAGTAGAGGTCAACGGCGAGCTGAACGACGCCCCCAACCGGCTGAACGAGGACCCGTACGGGGAAGGGTGGATCTGCGTCATCGAACCCCAGGACGTCTCGAGCCTCGAGGCCTTGCTCGACCCTGAGGGCTACCGCTTGCTGACCGCCGAGTAGCGCCGCGCCGGCTGGTCTCGACCCTCAAGTCGAGGTCGAGGGCCGAGTGTGAAGGTCACTATCGCCCCGAGGGTGCCGCGGGAACTACCGTTCACGCCGTGTACTGCAACCAGTGCGGTCACCGCAACCCGACCGGAGCGACGTTCTGCTCCTCGTGTGGGGCCATCGTCGAGCCCGGCGGTGAGGAGACGACCGTCACCTTCGCCCCCGTCGAGGCCGTTGGGGAGGTGGCCGACGACGAGCTCACGGTCACGCTCGGTGAGTTTCCGGCCACCGTGGCCATGGTCGTGGTCAAGCGAGGTCCGAACGCCGGCTCCAAGTTCATGCTCGACGCCGACGTGACCCGGGCCGGCCGTCACCCGAACTCGGACATCTTCCTCGACGACATCACGGTGTCGCGCCGGCACGCCGAGATCGTGCGGGTGGGGGACGGGTTCGTGCTCCGGGACGTCGGCTCGCTCAACGGTACGTATCTCAACCGGGAGCGGATCGAGGAGGCGAAGCTGACCAACGGCGACGAGTTGCAGATCGGGAAGTTCAAGCTCGTCTTCTTCTCGGGAGCGGCGGGGGAGGGGCAGGTGTGACCGTGGAGGACAGGGCCTACCTCTCCATCGGGGAAGTGCTGTCCCTCCTCAAGGAGGAGTTCCCGGACGTCACCATCTCCAAGATCCGTTTCCTCGAGAGTCAGGGGCTGCTCGATCCGGAGCGGACCCCGTCCGGCTACCGGAAGTTCTACGACACCGACGTGGACCGGCTGCGCTGGATCCTCCGCCAGCAGCGGGAGAACTTCCTCCCCCTCAAGGTGATCAAGGGCCGCCTGCGGGATGCGGTGGGCGAACCCCTCGACGAGGAGGAGGCGCCGGCGATGGCGTCGGGCTCGGGGCGCTCGTCGCCTGGGAACCACGCCTCGCCGCCCGCTGCCACCCCACACCCCGACCCCCGAGCCGACCCCCGTGCCTCGGGGCTCGGGGCCGGCCCGGGGGCGGGGGTGGCGGAGCCCCCGCCGCTGACCGTCCCCCGGACAGGGGCCAGCCTCACGCTCACCGAGCTGGCCATAGCCACCGGGTTGGAGGAGGACGACCTACGGGAGCTGGAGCGGTTCGGGCTCCTGTCGCCCCGGCGGGTGGGCTCCGGCGTGTACTACGACGAGGACTCGATGGTCGTGGCCAACCTGGCCGCCGGCTTCATGCGCTACGGCGTGGAGGCCCGCCACCTGAGGATGTACAAGGTGGCGGCCGAGCGCGAGGCGAGCTTCTTCGAACAGGTCGTCATGCCCATGCTCAAGCAGCGGAACCCCCAGGCCCGCCGGCAGGCGACCGAGACCCTCACCGACCTCTCCCGGCTGGGACAGAGCCTGCGGGCGGCCATGCTCCGTCAAGCCCTCCGGCAGTACCTCGAGGGCCAGTAGCCGCTGTCCTCCTCTGCGGCCGCACGCCGCGTGCCCAGCCCCCGCACCGTGATCCCGCCGGCCGCGCTGCGGGCCGGGGTAACCCGGCTCGGAACCGAGATCTCCGCGGCCTACGGGGACGGGCTGGTGCTCGTCGCCGTCCTCAAAGGGAGCGTGCTGTTCCTGGCCGACCTGGTCCGGGCCATGACCACCTTCCCGATCGTCGACTTCATGTCGATCTCGAGCTACGCCCCCGACAGCGGGCGGGTGCGGATCCTCAAGGACCTCGACGTCGACGTGTACGACCGGGACGTGGTACTGGTGGAGGACATCGTCGACACCGGGTTGACCATGACGTACTTGATGGGAGCGCTGCGGGAGCGGGGGCCCCGCTCGGTAGAGGTGTGCACCTTGCTCGACAAGGCCGCCCGCCGGATCGTTCCCCTCCCCCTGCGCTTCCGCGGGTTCGAGATCGGGGACGATTTCGTCCTCGGCTACGGGCTGGATTTCGCCGGTCGCTATCGGAACTTGGACCGGGTCGTGGCCGGGGATCTGGGGGCCCTTCGGGCCGACCCGGACGCGTATGTCTCGGATCTCTACGCGAGGTAGGGTCGATCCGTGGTCGAGATGCATCTGGTCGGCGTCCGGGTGGAGATGCCCACGAACAACCCGATCGTCCTGCTGCGGGAGGCCAACGGTGCCCACCGGGTGCTTCCCATCTTCATCGGCCCGGTGGAGGCCACGGCGATCGCCTTCGCCCTCCAGGGTGTGACCACTCCCCGGCCCATGACCCACGACCTGCTCCGGGACCTCCTCCAGGCGCTGGGGGTGGCCGTCGACCGGGTGGTGATCACCGAGCTCCGGGACCGCACGTTCTACGCCGAGATCGAGATGACCAACAACGGGGCAGGGTGCAAGGTCTCGAGCCGCCCGTCCGATGCCATCGCCCTGGCCGCCCGGCTCAACACCCCCATCTACGCCGACGAGGCCGTACTGGACGAGGCGGCCGTCCCTGTCGCCGACGACGAGGAAGACCACGAGGACGAGGTGGAGCGCTTCCGCGAGTTCCTCGAGGGCGTCAACCCCGAAGACTTCGCCGGCTAGCGGCGCCGAGCCGAGCGCTCGGCCGCTTGGTCGTTGCTTTGGTTGTCCACAGGCTTTACGCTTCACACGAGCGTAACTACGCGGCTGTCAGGCCAACCCTGGAGATGGAGGAACCGTGCCCGACGCGCAGCAGGCAGAGCAGGCGGAGCAGGGATACCGCGGGCCGCAGGTCTGCAAGATCGTCGGGATCACGTACCGCCAGCTCGACTACTGGGCCCGAACCAACCTCATCCGGCCCTCGATCGCCGACGCCAAGGGCAGCGGCTCGCAAAGGCGCTACTCCTACCGCGACCTCGTCGACCTCAAGGTCATCAAGAGCCTGCTCGACGCCGGCGTGTCCCTTCAGTCCGCCCGCCACGCCGTCGCCTACCTGCGGGACAACCTGGGGGAGGACTTGGCCTCGGCCAAGCTCGTGCTCAACGGACCCGGCTCGGTCCTGGTCCGCGGCGACGGCGAGCTGGTCGACCTCATGCGCAAGGGCCAGGGCGTGTTCAGCATCGTCGCCCTCGACGGGGTGAAGGAGGAGCTGGACGCGGCGATCACCGAGCTGCGCCCGGCCTCTGCCCCGGCCGGGTCCGAGCAGCCCGCCGCCGACGCGAGGCGCCCCGCCATGCAGCGGGCCACACGCGGGGGATAGGCCTGGCCGGAGCGCCTCCTCCGGAGCGACCGGCGGGTCAAAAGCCCCCCGCTGGGGCCGGTTCTCCGCTTCCGCACGAACAGGTGCGCTTCGCGCACAACTCGGAGCGGCAGTTCGCCAAGCTCCTCGACTTCTACGGGATCGTCTGGCAGTACGAGCCCCGGACCTTCGTGCTGGAGTGGGACCGCGACGGCGGCCCCCAGCAGGCGTTCAGCCCCGACTTCTACCTGCCGGCCTACGACCTGTTCATCGAGATCACGACGATGAACCAGAAGCTGGTCACCAAGAAGAACCGCAAGGCGCGGAGGCTACGGGAGCTGTACCCCGACGTCCGCATCAAGGTCTTCTACCAGCGGGACTACCTCAACCTCCTGGTGAAGTACGGCCTGGAAGAGGCGAACCAGGACATGCCGGTGGACGAGTCGGTCGAGCCTCTCCCGCTCCGTTTCGACGACACCGAGTCGGACGCGGCCGCTCCCCGGCGGCCCTCCCGCCGCAAGCGCAAGCCGGCCTGAGCTCCGCCCACCTGCCCTGAACCCCGACCTCGAGCTCGCGCTGGAGCTGGCCGACGTGGCCGACGCCATCACGCTGCCCCGGTTCCGGGCGGCCGATCTGGTCGTAACCACCAAGCCCGACCTGACGCCCGTATCCGACGCAGACCGGACGGCGGAGGCGGAGATCCGTCGTTGCCTGCAGACCGACCGACCGGCGGACGGGGTCCTCGGGGAGGAGTACGGATCGACGGCCGGCACGAGCGGTCGGCGGTGGGTGCTCGATCCCCTCGACGGCACCAAGAATTACGTGCGGGGTATCCCCGTCTGGGGGTCGCTCATCGCCTTGGAGGACGAGGGAGTGCCGGTGGTCGGCGTCGTGTCCGCCCCGGCGTTGGGCCGGCGATGGTGGGCGGCCCGGGGATCGGGCGCCTTCGCCGACGGTCAACCCATCCGGGTCTCCGGCGTCACCGACCTGGCCGACGCCCACCTCAGCTACGACACGATCGTCGGGTTCGAGCCGTACGGGCAGCTGGATGCGGTGCTCGAGCTGGAACGGGCGTGCTGGCGAACCCGCGGCTTCGGAGACTTCTGGTCCCACATGCTGCTGGCAGAGGGAGCGGTTGACGTTGCCCTCGAGCCCGAGGTGGAGGAGTGGGACATCGCCCCCGTCTGGGTCATCGTCGAGGAGGCGGGCGGGACGTTCAGTGACCTGTCCGGCCAGCGGCGGGCCGACGGCGGGAACGTCCTGTCCACCAACGGGCCCCTCCACGACCAGGTGCTGGCCATCCTCCGTCGAGGGCGACCGGGGGGCTAGGTTTCGGCCGTGCGCCGCTCCCCACTGGACGAGGCCCATCGCGCCCTCGGGGCGAAGATGGTCCCGTTCGGCGGCTGGGAGATGCCGCTGTCGTACCCGTCGGGCACGCTCGCCGAGCACCGCACGTGCCGGTCTGGCGCGGTCGTCTTCGACGTCAGCCACCTGGGCACAGTGCGGGTCACGGGGCCGGACGCGTTCGACCGGCTGCAGTGGGCCCTGACCAACGACCTGGGCAAGATCCGGCCGGGCCGGGCCCAGTACACCCATCTGCTCGACCCCGACGACGCCTCGGTGGTGGACGACATCATCGTCTGGTGGGTGGCGGACGACGAGTTCCACGTCATGCCCAACGCGTCCAACACGGCCCGCGTGGTCGAGGCCGTCGGCGGGGAGGACGTCACCGCCACCCGGGCGATCCTCGCCGTGCAGGGACCGGAGGCCCGGCGGTGGCTCGCCGACGTGTCCCGGGGCGCGGTCACCGTCCCCCGGTTCGGTGTCGACCGCTTCCGCTGGCGCGGAGTCGAATGCATCGTCGCCGGCACGGGCTACACCGGCGAGGACGGGGTGGAGATCGCCGTCCAGGCCGAGGCGGCGCCCGCCTTGTGGGAGGCGGTGCTCGACGCCGGCATCCTCCCCGCCGGACTCGGCGCCCGTGACACCTTGCGCCTCGAGGCCGGTCTCCCCCTGCACGGCCACGAGCTGGGCCCGGGGATCACGCCGCTCCAGGCCGGCCTGGGGTGGGTGGTGGCCTGGAACAAGGGTGACTTCCGGGGAAGGGGCCCACTCGAGGCGGAGCGGCGGCGGGGGGTGGACCGAGAGCTCCGCGGGCTGTCCCTCGACGGCCGCCAGCCGCCTCGAGCCGGCTACCCGGTGCTGGTAGGAGACGAGGCGGTGGGCGTCGTGACCAGCGGGAACTTCTCGCCCACCCTCACCCGCGGCATCGCCCTGGCCTTCCTGCCCCCGCAGTCGCGGGAGGGCCAGGAGGTCACCGTCGACGCTCGCGGACAGCGCCTTCCCGCCCAGATCGTGCCCCTTCCCTTCGTGCGGCGGCGCCCGCCTTCGCCGGGCGGATCAACGCATGCGGGCCAGGCAGGCCAGCGGCCGGCGGCAGCCAGGTGAGCGCCTAACGTCGGGCGATGGGCCACTACGTCCCCCATACCGACGACGAGATCGCAGCCATGCTGACCTCGATCGGCCTGTCCTCGCTCGAGGAGCTCTTCTCGTCCATCCCGGAGTCCTTGCGGCTGGCCGGCGGGCTCGATCTGGAGCCCGGCCTGTCCGAGTTCGACACCTTGGACCGCATGGAGGCCCTCGCCGCCGCCAACCGGCCGGTGGGGCGCGACCTGGTGTGCTTCGCCGGCGGCGGGGCCTACGACCACGAGATCCCGGCGGCGGTCCGGCGGGTCGCCTTCCGGTCCGAGTTCGTCACCGCCTACACCCCCTATCAGCCAGAGGTGGCCCAGGGGGTGCTCCAGGCCCTCTTCGAGTACCAGACCACGGTCACCCGGCTCACCGGCATGGAGGTGGCCAACGCCTCCCTGTACGACGGTGCCTCGGCCACCGTGGAGGCCATCAACCTTGCCGTCGCCTCGGTCGGCCATCCCCGCCGCTCGACGGTTTGGCTCTCGAGAGG
>JALZEC010000149.1 GCA_030862235.1 Actinomycetota bacterium
GGGTCATCGGGGGAGACGGCAGGGGGCTCGAGGAGGCGCCGCTGGCTGTCAGTGAGGGCGGCCCACAGGTTCGTCGGCGGTTCCCTGTGACGAGCCCAGGCGAGGTGACCGGGTGCGTACTTGAAGAGCACCGCGCGCCGCTCGTAGGAGACCATCCATCGCAATGTGCAGTGGGTGAGCGCCTCCGTGAAGATCAGCACCGATCCCGCGGCAAGCGGTACTTCTCTGACCCACTCGACTGGCACCCTTTCGGGCAGCCACTCGTTGGCCTTGTGACTGCCGGGTATGCAGCCGAAGCCACCATCGCCGGAGTCGGAGTCCACCAGCGACCAGGTGACCGTAGTCAGGCCGCTGTACATCCGTCCGCCCCGGTGCAGGTAGTACTGCGAGGGGTCCCATGGCGTGGCGCCGCCGTGGAGGCCCAAGCCGGACGTCTTCGGGGCCATGACGATTCCGTAGCAATGGTCGAGGCGGAGGTGCTCGCCGAGCAGGTCGCGGAGCCGGGCCAAGATGGCGGGCTGGTCCATCAGGTCTTGGAACCCCTTGTCCCACAGCAGGAAGTCGTCGTCGAAGCGTTGGCTGGCAAGCGATTCGCCGGGTGGCGGGAGCCGCCGGCTGCCGACCACGTCGCTCAGGCGCTGCGCTTCGTTCCTGGAGAGCACTCCCTCGATCACCACATAGCCGTTGACGTCGAAGAAGTAGCGCTCCTCGGGGGAAAGGCCACCTACCACGCTTGAATTCTTGTCCGGTTGGACCGCCGTCGACAGCACGGTGAACACCGCCGTTCCTCATGCGGGACAGACCCACCTGCCAGCACGGCGGAAGGTGATCGGGTCGATATCGGTGCCGCCGCTGGCGGTTGCATAGGGTGAGGAGTTGGGTTTGGTCTTACGCCTGCTTCCCGCTCGTGCCCAGACGGCGGTCATGGACCTCTTCCTGGTAGTCGTCAACGCCCTCCTCCGGCTTCCAGGTCACACCTTCCGCGTCTGGGTTCTCCGCCACCTGTGCCTCTGGTCTGTCGGCGCGGGGACCGTCGTCGAGCGAGGGATGACCGTGACCGTTCGGGGCGGCGTCACCATCGGTGAGGCGTGCATCGTCAACCATTCCGTGACATTGGACGGTAGAGGTGGCCTCACGGTGGGGGACCGCGTGAACATCTCGCCTGAGGTACTGGTCCTCACCGCCGATCACAATGTCGACTCGCCGTCGTTGCAATGGCGGCGTCGGCCCGTCTCTCTAGGATCACGGAGCTGGATCGCGACCAGGGCGCTCGTGCTCCCCGGGAGCGCGGTCGGCGAGGGGGCCGTCGTGTCCGCGGGCGCCGTGGTTGTCGGCGAGGTACCCGCCTTCACCGTCGTGGCGGGTGTTCCCGCCCGGCCAGTCCGGAACCGGCCGCGCGACGCCCAGCGATCCCTTCCCGCCTATCGACGATGGTGGCATTGAGCATCGGGTTGCGGGCAGTAGTCGTTTCTCCGGACCCGACGTCCGACGCGGGCGGGACCGAGCGCATGTGCCACCAGGTGGCCGGCGTACTCCGCCGCTCGGGGTTCCAGGTCATCCTCGTGGGCCCCCGTGGGCCGGCGCCCAAATGGGTGGCCGCGCACGGAGGAACGCTCCCCTGGCAAGCCTGGTCAGTCCGAGGACTCGTGCGGCGAATGGAACCGCAACCCGACCTCGTCGTCACCGTCGGTCCCTGGGGATGGCCGGGCGGTCGCCGCCCCACTCGCGTCCACGTTTACGTCTCGAACCTCCTCCGGTTGGCGCCGTTGCAACCCGGCCGCTGGCACTGGAAGGTCCGATGGGGGCTGGCGGCCGCCCTGTCAGAGGGGTTGGCGGCCCGAGGAGCGATCGCGGTGGCGATCTCGGAGCAAGCCGCGGAGGACGCGGCGCGGGTGTACCGGGCGAGGGTGGAAGCCGTGGTCGCCCTGGGCGTGGACACCCAGCTGTTCCGACCTCGCGAACAGGCCTTGGCCCGGCGAAACCTGGGTCTTGCCCCGGCAGGACCATACGGGTTGTTCGTCGGACGGGGGGAGCCAAGCAAGGGGCCCGATCTCGCCCTGGCCGCCTGCCAGCGCGTGGGATGGGAATTGCTGTCCGCCGGTTCTCGGCCCGTTCCGGGCAGCCGCGCCCTCGGCGTCCTACCAGCAGAGGAGCTGGCGTGGGCTTACGCCGCTGCTGATGCCGTCGTTTTGCCGACTGCGTATGAAGGCGGGGGTTACGCCGTGATCGAGGCACTAGCGGCAGGTGTGCCTGTCGTCACGACACCCGTCGGATTGGCTCGAGAGCTCGGTCGCCGCGTCCCGACATACCGCCCGCTCCTCGTTCCACGTGACGTCGCCGCCCTGGCCGGGGCGCTGGAGAGCATTGCGGCCGGGCGGGCAGAGGCGGCCGTCGCCGAAGCTCGGGCGGTCGTGCTTGAGCATTACAGCCTCGCCGCCTTCGAACAGCGGTGGCGAGAGTTACTGGCCCGAATCCGAAGGGACTCTGGCGAGTAGTCGCGGTCGAGCCGTCCAGGTGGTGTCGATTCGCTCCATGAGAAAAGCGCTGTCGAGGGTGGCCGTCCCGGTCGGGAAGTGGTCGCGGTCGTCGAAGAAGCTGCTGCGAACCTCCTCCGCCACGAGGGGCTCCATGCCCCAGCCGC
>JALZEC010000181.1 GCA_030862235.1 Actinomycetota bacterium
CCACTGAGTCGCTCGACCCGCACCACCGGCAGGCGACCTCTTCCACGACCTCGTTCAACAGCTGCTCCTCCTCCACGGTGAGGTCACCGCCAAGGCTGAAGTGGTGGAAAGCTCGTGTCCGCCGCAAGCTCGTCACGTCGAAGCGGGTGAGGTTGCCGCAGGCGGCGCAGCGGTAGCGGGTGGTCACGACCAAAGATTACGGCGGAACACCGGCCGCGAGGCTTGATCCTTCGAACATGTGTTCGATACGGTCCGGGGCATGGCGGCTACTTCCCCCTCTCTGCCCTTCCAGACCCGCACCTTCGACGACCTGGGCACCCCTCTCTGCGACGTCACCTTCTGCGTGGTCGACATCGAGACGACCGGCGGCTCCCCAGCCGACTGCGCCATCACCGAGATCGGCGCCGTGAAGGTACGGGGCGGCGAGTGCCTCGGCACCTTCCAGACGCTCGTCAACCCCGGCGTGGCGATCCCACCGGCGATCGTCGTCCTCACCGGCATCACCGAGGCGATGGTCCGTCCCGCCCCGAAGATCGACCAGGTGCTGCCCTCCATGCTGGAGTTCTTCGGGGGCTCGGTGCTGGTAGGCCACAACCTCCGTTTCGACACGTCCTTCCTGGACGCCGCTCTCCGCTCGGCCGGCTACTCCCCCCTCTCCCACCTCCGTGTAGACACCTGCGCCCTCGCCCGCCGGCTCGTCCGCGACGAGATGCCCAACTGCCGCCTGGGCACCCTGGCCAGCCGCCTCCGCCTACCGCACCAGCCGACTCACCGAGCCCTCGACGACGCCTTGGCCACCGCCGATCTCCTCCACACGCTGCTCGAACGGGCGGCCGGTCTCGGCGTCCTGGGGCTCGACGACCTCCTCAGCCTGCCCACGCTGGCCGCCCATCCCCTGGCCGGGAAGCTGCGGCTGACGTCGAACCTCCCCCGCCGGCCGGGCGTCTACCTGTTCCGGGGACGGGGCGGGCGGGTGCTGTACGTGGGCAAGGCGACAGACCTCCGGGCCCGCGTCCGCTCGTACTTCTCAGGGGACGATCGCCGCAAAGTGCTCCCCCTGCTTCGCGAAGCGGAGACGGTCGACCACATCCTCTGTCGGGGACCATTGGAAGCGGCCGTCCTCGAGGTCCGCCTCATCCACCGATACCTCCCGCCCTACAACACCCGATCGACCCGTTGGCGCCGCTACGCCTACCTCAAGCTCACCCTCGACGAGCGGTTTCCCCGCCTGTCGGTGGTGCGCAAGCCGCTCGCCGGCGACGGCTGTCTCTACCTCGGCCCGCTCCCGTCACCGGCCGCCGCCCGGACTGTCGCCGAGGCCATCGAGTCGGCCGTCCCCATTCGCCGCTGCACCGGACGCCCCGGTCGCACCCCCCGCGACGGTCTCTGCACGCCAGCCCAGCTGGGAGTGGCCACATGCCCATGTGCGGGGGCCATCAGCGAGGCGGACTACAAGGTGCTGGTTGACCAGGTCGTCCGGGGGCTGACCGCCGACCCGTCCGCGCTCCTCCGCCCCCTCGACGAGCGCATGCGTACCCTCGCCGCCGCCCAGCGGTTCGAGGAGGCGGCGGCCACCCGCGACCGAGCCGCGGCCCTCTCCCGCGCCTTGCACCGGCAGCGCCAGCTCCGGTCCCTCCGCCGGGCCGGTCGCCTCGAGCTCGACGTCGACAACCGCCGGCTCGTCTTCGAGGCCGGGTTGCTGGGAGCGCAAGCCGGCGTGGAGGCAGACACCGCCACCGCCCCCGCCGCTGGCGTCAGCGGGGACGCCGTTCGCGCCCCCCGCGCCGCTGACAGCGACCAATCTCCAGACGGCCCTGTCCCTACGCACTTGGCCGACGAACTGGCCTGCGTGGCCAGCTGGCTCGAAGCCGAGGCGTCCCGGGTCAGGGTGGTGCGATGCGAGGGCGAACTCGCCTCGCCCCTCCCGCGCCTCCCCCGCTACGAGCCCCGGGAGGCTCGAACCCGCCGGAAGTAGCCTCCGTCCGTGCTCGCCGCCTTCGTCCTCATCCAGGCCGAACCCGCCCGCGTCGCCGACCTCGCCTCCGAGCTGGCCGACGTCCAGGGGGTGGCCGAGGTCTACTCGGTCGCCGGCGACGAGGACATCGTGGCCATCGTCCGGGTCCGCCACCACGAGGAGCTGGCCGACGTCGTCACCCGCGGCATCGCCGCCCTCGACGGCATCATCTCCACCCGCACCCTCGTCGCCTTCCGGACCTACAGCCGCCACGACCTGGAGGCGATGTTCGACCTGGGCGCCGACTCAGCCGGCTGACCCGCCGACCGCCGCCCCCCCCGGCTGGCCCGCCCGCGGACCGCCGCCCCCACCGTTCGGCGCCGCCCGCAAAGCCGACTCACCTAGCCTGACCCGCCCGACGCCCGCGCCTGTTCGCCCGACACCCGCACCAGGCCTTCGAGCACGGCGGCCGCCTTGCCCTCGTCGATCGAAGCGACGGCCGCCTCCAGGCCCTCGGCCAGGTCGTCGGCCAGCCCTGCCGCCACCACGCCCGCCGCCGAGTTGAGCAGCACGAAATCGCGGTGGGGTCCCCGCTCCCCCTCGAGCACCCGCCGGGTCAGCGCGGCGTTGGTGGCCGCGTCCCCGCCCCGCAAGGCCTCCGGCGACGAGTGGGCCAGACCGAGCCCGGCGGGGTCGACGACGTACGTCCGCACGTCGCCGTCCCGGAGGTCGATGACGGTGGACGTGGTGCCGGTCGACAGCTCGTCCAGGCCGTCGTGCCCGTACACGACCAGGGCCCGCTCGGCCCCGTTGGCCGCCAGCACCCCCACCATCCGTTCCGCCATCCCCGGGTCGCTCACGCCCAAGGCCTGGCGGCGAGCCCGGGCCGGGTTGGCCAGCGGGCCAAGAAAGTTGAAGACCGTGGGAACGCCGAGCTCCCGGCGCGTGGGACCGGCATGGCGCAGGGCGGCGTGGAAGCGGGGAGCGAAGCAGAACCCCATCCCCACCTCCTGCACGCAGCGAGCCACGCCCTCCGGGCCGAGGTCGACCGTCACCCCCAGCGCCTCCAGCACGTCGGCCGACCCGCTCCTCGACGTGGCCGCCCGGTTTCCGTGCTTGCACACCGGCGCTCCCGCCCCCGCCACGACTAGGGCAGCCGTCGTGGACACGTTGATGGTGTGGCTCCGGTCGCCTCCGGTGCCGCACGTGTCCACCACCGCCAGCCCGGCGGGCAAGGGCACCCGTTCGGCGTACTCGAGCATTGTTCCGAGGAGGCCGCTCATCTCCTCGACCGTCTCCCCCTTCATCCTCAGGGCGACGCAGAAGGCTGCGATCTGAGCGGACGTGGCCGCACCCTCGAGGATCTCCCGAAGAGCGGCACCCGCCTCGGCCGCGCTGAGGTTCCGTCCACGCGTGAGCGCCCCCAGAATCGAGGGCCAGCCGCCGAAGTCCGCCAGGGACGAGGGATCAGTCACCCCGCCGACGGTACCGGCGGCGGGTCAGGAACAGAAAGGGTTCAGGCGGCCGCCGTCTTCCGCCGCTGCCGCAGCATGCGGCGCCGCTCGCGGGCGGTCGTACCGCCCCAGACGCCCTCGGCCTCCCGCGTGCTCAGTGCGAACTCCAGACACAACTCGCGAACGGCGCACGTTGCGCAGATCGCCTTCGCCGCCTCGGACTCCTCCTCCGACGGCGGGTAGAACACGTCGGGGTCCAGGCCCACGCACGCGCCGCGCTGGCGCCAAGAACCGTTCATCTGCGGGAGCTTTCCTCCAGGGGATCGGGTCCAAACCTCTTCGGCCGACGTTTCTTCGCCCAGGGGCCATCAGGACCGGGTGCCACATTTTGCAACACGGATGTTGCCGAAGTCCAGCAGGTTTCCCCGAACGAGCGGAGGCCTGGGCGCGCGACCCTCCCCCCTAGGATGCAGGGGTGCCCCCCGACCACGAAGGCGTCCCGCACCCGCGCCGGCAGATGGCCACGATCTCGGCGGCTTGCGCCGTCACCCTTCCCGGCCTGCTCCTGCGGCTGACCGGAGCCCACGTGTCGCACTACCTGGAGGCCGTCCTGTTCGGCCTGGCCATCGTCGGAGCCGCCTTCATCCTGTCCTGGGCGGCCGAGGTCGCCCAGCTCGACCTTTCCGCTGGGCTGGCCATCGCCATCCTCGCGTTCATCGCCGTCCTCCCCGAGTACGCCGTCGACCTGGTCTTCGCCTGGAAGGGTGGCAACGCCGTCCAGGAGTTCGGCCCCACCTGTATGGGGCCAGGCGCCCAAGGGGAGTCCGCCTGCTCGCTGGCCCTGGCCAACATGACGGGCGCCAACCGGCTGCTGATCGGCATCGGCTGGTCACTCGTTGTGTTCCTCGCCTACTTCCAGTGGCGTCGCCGGAACGATCCCACCAACAGCATCACCCTCGAGCGCAAGCACTCGGTCGAGCTGGCCTTCCTGGCCATCGCCTCCCTCTACTCCCTCAGCCTCCCGCTCAAGCGGTCCATCACCCTCATCGACGCTGCCATCCTCGTGGGACTGTTCGCCGCCTATACCGTGCGCATCTCCCGGGCCCCGGCCGAGGAGCCCCACCTGGTTGGCCCCGCCCGATACGTGGGGTCGTTCTCGGTCACCCGCCGGCGAGGGTCGGTGATCGGCATGTTCCTGTTCGCCGCCTTCGTGATCGTCGCCTGCGCCGAGCACTTCGCCGAGGCCCTCGTCGCCACCGGAGCCGAGTTCGGGGTGAGCGAGTTCCTCCTCGTCCAGTGGCTCGCCCCCCTGGCCTCGGAGGCTCCCGAGCTGCTCGTCGCCGGCCTCTACGCCTGGCGCCTCAACACCAACGCCGGGCTCGGGACGCTCGTCTCCTCAAAGGTCAACCAATGGACGCTCCTCGTCGGCAGCCTCCCCATCGTGTTCGCCATCGCGTCGGGCAGCTTGAGCGGCCTCCCGATCATCGCCCGCCAGCGGGAGGAGCTCCTGCTCACCGCCGCCCAGTCGGTCTTCGCCGTGGCCATCCTTTCCAACCTGGACATCTCGGTGAAGGAGGCCGGGGCCCTCTTCGGCCTCTTCTGGGCCCAGTTCATCGTCGGCGCCTTCGTCCCCGAGGACATGCACGGGGCGGAACTGATCGGCGTGTCGGTCGTCTACCTGGTGCTCGCCGCGTTCATCCTGCTCCGGCGGCCGAAGCGGTTCGGCCTCCTGTTCCGGGACGGCGTGCGCACCGACTACGAGGAGATGGCCGCGGCCGAATGAACCGGCGATGAACTGGACCGCGGTGCGGGCAGGAGCCGCCCTGGCGCTGGCCGTCGCCCTGGCCACCCTCGTCGCCGTGGAACTGGTCGACCTGCTCATCGGGCTCCGCCGCGGCTCCAACTGGATCTTCGCCTTCTATGCCCTCGTGCTCGCCGGGTTGGTCGCCGGGGGACGTCACGCCGCCCGCCAGCGCGCCAGCGCTCCCGTCGTCCACGGCCTGGCCGCGGCCCTCGCCGCCTACGTCGTGGTCGCCCTCTTGGCCGTGATCCTGCGCCTGGCCACGGATCGGGACCTCGACCCTGTCGCCCTCGCCTTCAACGCCCTCATGGCCGCCTCGGCCGGCATCCTCGGCGGCCTGCTCGCCGATCGCTCTCCGGCACGCCAGTGACCGTCCTCGTCGTGGACGTGGGCACCAGCGGGGTCCGGGCCGCAGTGGTGGGACCGGACGCCGAGGTCGCCTTTCTCGCCTACCGGGAGGTGCTCCCCACGAGTCCCGCCCCCATGTTCGTGGAGTTCGACGCGGGGGCCATGGCGGCGGCCGTCCTCGAGGTCGCCAAGCAGGCTCTCGACGCCGCCGGTCCCGTCCAGGCCGTCGGTATCGCCAACCAGCGCTCGTCCACCATCGTCTGGGACCGGCGTACGGGGGAACCGGTGGGGCCCGGCGTCGGCTGGCAGGACGTGAGGACGGCTGGCGTCTGCCTCTCCCTTCGCCAGAAAGGGTTCCGTCTCGCCCCCAACGAGTCGGCGACCAAGCTCGCCTTCCTCCTCGACATGGTCGACCCCGACCGATCCCGCGACCTCTGCTTCGGGACGGTCGACACCTGGGTCGCCTGGACGCTCTCCGGCGGCAGCGTCCACATCACTGATCTCTCCAACGCCGGCCTATCCGGGCTCCTCCACCTGGACGGCTCGGGCTGGAACGCCGCCGTGCTCGACGAGCTCCGCATCCCCCCGGCCGTGCTCCCCACTCTCGTCGACTCCTCAGGTGTTGTCGGGCACGCCTCCACTCTTCCCGGCACCCCGCCCATCGCCGGCCTGGCTGGGGACCAGCAGGCTTCGCTGCTCGGCCAAGGGTGCACCCGCCCGGGCATGGCCAAGCTCACCTTCGGCACGGGAGGCATGCTCGACCTCTGCCTCTCGGCCCGTCCTCACTTCGACCGCCGGGGCCCCGCCGGCTGTTTCCCGATCATCGCTTGGAGGCTCGACGGGTCCATCACGTGGGGGCTCGAGGCCGCCATGCTGAGCGCCGGCCAGTCCGTGGCCTGGCTCCGCGACGCGCTCGGGATCATCGGCGACCCCTCCGAGTCCGAAGCCGTCGCCGCCCAGTGCCGCGATACCGACGGGGTGTGGTTCGTGCCTGCCCTGCAAGGTCTCGGCGCGCCGGTCTGGGACTTTGGGGCCCGCGGGAGCCTCCTCGGCTTGAGCCGGGGCGCCGGACGTCCCCAGATCGTGCGCGCTGTCCTCGAAGGGGTCGCCCATTCCGCGGTCGACCTGGTGGAGGCGGCCGAAGCGGACGGCTCGGTCAGCATCGAGGAGCTTCGGGTCGACGGCGGCATGACCGCCAACACCGTTTTTCTCCAAGCCCTGGCCGACGCCGCTCAGCGCCCGGTCGAGGTCTCCCGGGTCCGGGAGGCGACCACCCTCGGCGCCGCCTTCCTCGCCGGAC
>JALZEC010000196.1 GCA_030862235.1 Actinomycetota bacterium
GGTCACACCCGCGTCCCACGACTCCACTTCGGTTTCCTCGGGATACTCGAAGTCCGGCTGCACGTCGGACTCGATGCCGGAGACCTGGTCATCGTCGTTGCCGGGATCGGAGGTGACGATTGGCTGCCACTCGAGCTGGTCACCGTCCACCACCGGCTGCCAGGCGATCTGTTCCCCGTTGCTGTCGACCAGCTCACCCGGTCCCGCTGCCTCTGCCACCGCGAGGTCCTCGAGCATCGGCGGCGGGCTCTCATCCGGAGCCGCCCCCGCGCCCTCCGCCTCGACCGGCTCGCTCGGCTCGGGCTCGGCGGTGGGCAGCTCTTCGATCGGTCCCTCCATCCCCTCGTCGGTCGCGCCGCCCGTGGCGGCGTCGAGGACGGGCTCCGGCGGTTGGCTCTCCTGGCCCTGTTGGTCCTCGGTCGCCGGCAGTTCGTGCGCTTCCTGCTGATCGGAGGCCGCCGGCTCATCGGTCGTGGCCTCGGTCGACGGGCGCCCTTCGCCCGTCACGTCGCTCACCGGCGACCGTCGCGGTCTCGGTCGAGGGCCGGTTGAGTTTCTTGACGGAGCGTGGCCATTCGTGTCCCCTGCGTTGCAACTGGCCGTTGACCCACTAGGTGTGGGCTGTCTATTCTGGCCCAGATTCGACCGAATCTGTGGATCACATGAAGGGGACCACATGTCTTTGGCAGTAGCTCTGACTGGGTGGTACGTGGGTTATGTGATCGCAAGCGTCGTCATCGCAATCGTGGTCATCCTCGTAGCCATCATCCTCGCACTGGCCCGCCGCATCGGCGTGCAGGCCGACCAGATCACGACCTCCCTCGACGAAGCTCGCGTGAACACACTGCCGCTCTGGGACATCGACAAGATCAACGGAAGCATCCGTTCGATCACACGCAGCGCTCAAGAGGCGCGCGCCATCCTGGGAGGTGGGCAGTAGTGGACGCTCTCGCCGCAGTAAACGTGGCGTCGGACCACGTGCAGTTCTGGTGGATCACCCTCGGCCTCGGTGCCGTCGTGATCTCCGCCGTCATCCTGCTCCTGTTCCTCCTGCACACCTTCGTCAGCGACATCGACAGGAACGTCCGGGAGGCGTGGGAGACCGCCACCCGGTTGGCCCAGAACACGTCCACCACGTGGATGCTCAACCAGACCGGCATGCTCACCGCTGAGCTGCGCGACGAACTACGCAAGCACGCACAGCTGCTCAGCTATGCCGCGGGAGGACGCAGATGACGCTTCTCATCCTTTCTCTCATCGAGATCGCTGCTCTGGTCATCGTTCTGGCCGTCTACCTCACGGTGATCGGCCACCAGCTGTCCAGCATCTCCCGCACGTTGGCCAAGGTCACCTTCGGTGTCCGGGCCGTGGAGACGATGTGTGCGGTGATCGGTCCGGCCACCGACCGCATCAATGGCAACCTGCAGGAAGTCGCCAGTGCCCTGCAGGACTGCGCCTCCCAGGCGGAGCGGCTCGCCCGCTGAGCTCGGCGACACCAGGGCGCTGAGTGGCCGACTGGCCGCTTCCGCCATCAGTAGAACCTCGAGGGCCCCTCGGCGAGGACCGGGACGTGGTGCGAGCGTTTGCTCGGAACGAGTTGGCGCCGTATTCCAGTCGGTTCCACGTCGAGGGGCCCGTTCTTATGGCCAACCGGGACGTCCCGATCGTGTTGCGGATCGGGCCTCGCACCATGCTCGTCCACGCCGAGCTCCCGGCCGACCTGGTCGAGGCCAGGGAGCTGGTGGAGGAGGTGTTGACCGAGGAGGGCCTGAGGTTGCAGGACGAGCAGACCCTCTACGGTGTCCCCGTGGGCGTACAGATGGTGGGGATCCGCTACTCGAGCTGGGACCTCTGGGGGGCTGACATGGAGCAGGCGTTCACCGACCTGCGGGTGGCGGCCTCCGGAGGCGAGGACGACGTGCTCTTCGGCGGCAACCCTCCCCCGATCGAGTGACTTCTGACGAGCGGCTCAAGGCCGTGATCTTCGATGTCGACGGGACACTCGTCGACAGCGAGCGCGACGGGCACCGCGTCGCCTTCAACCTCGCCTTCGAGGAGTTCGACCTCCCATACCGGTGGGACGTGGATGAGTACGGCGAGCTCCTGCACACCACCGGTGGCAAGCGACGCATCGACCGCTACCTGGCCAGCCAAGGCGTGGACGAGGACGAGCGGGAACGGCTGGCCCCCGCTCTCCACGAACGCAAGACCGAGATCATGAACCGGCTCGTGGAGGAGGGGGCGGTCGAGGTCCGCCCCGGTGCCCGCCGCCTGCTCGAAGAGCTGGCCGAGCAGGGGTACCGGCTCGCGGTGGCCACGACCGGCAGCCGGGGCTGGGTCGAGAAACTGCTGGGCCGTCTCTTGCCGGGCGTCGAGTTCGAGGTGACGGTGACAGGGGACGAGGTCGAGAACCGCAAGCCCGATCCCGAAGCCTTCGTGATCGCCCTCGAGCGCCTGGGCGTGGAGGCCCACGAGGCGGTCGTGGTGGAGGACTCGGGCGAGGGGGTGGAGGCGGCGGTGGCGGCCGACATCCCCTGTGTGGTCGTGGTCAACGGCTACACGCGGGACCACGAGCTGTCGGCGGCCGGGTTGGTGCTCGACGGGTTCGGCGAGCCCGACGACCCAGCCGAGGTGCTGGCCGACCCCGCGGAGACAGGGTGCACCGGCGTCCTTGACGTGAAGACGCTGCTTGCCCTGACCCGGAGCCACTCGCCTGCCGAGGCGTAACGGCAGGGATTAGACTCCGTCGAGGCGGCCAGCCAGGTACGGAACAGGGAGGGGTGTTCGCCTCGCTCGGGGTGGCCCGGGCATCGGCGATCCCACGGAAAGGGCTGACATGGCGACGCAGGCGCCGCTCAAGTGTGAGCGCCACGGCGAGCTCACCCGTCTCACATGCGTGGACTGTGGGAAACCCATCTGTCCCAAGTGCGCGGTCCGCACCGAAGTGGGCTTGAAGTGCGAGAACGACGCCACCCCTGCGGCCATCCCGGAGAAGGCGCTCGCGCTAATGCGGCCGTCCCGCAAGCCGCTCTATCTCGGCATCGCCGGCGCGGCGGTGGCTCTGGTGCTGATCGTGATCCTGGTGGTGTCGTCCAAGGAGAGCGACGAGCGTCCGCAGGCCGCCCTGCCTCCGGTCGGCACCTGGATCCAGGCGCCCGATCTGGCCACCATTCGCGGCACCACCTCGGCCGCCACCCTCCGGGACGGGACGATCCTGGTTGCCGGGGGTGGGGTGGGCGCCATCCCGGTCCCCGCCGCCGAGCTGTTCGACCCGGCCAGCGGGCAGTGGCGTCCCACGGGTGCGCTGAACGAGGCCCGCCGTGGGCACGCCGTCGCCGCCCTGGCCGACGGCCGCGTGCTCGTCGCCGGAGGCCGCAACGCCGAGGGCGACCCGACGGCGTCAGCGGAGATCTACGACCCCGGCTCCGGTACCTGGTCGGTGACCGCACCCATGAGCGTCAGCCGTATCGGTCACAGCCTCACGACCCTGGCCGACGGCCGGGTGCTGGTGGCGGGCGGGACGACGCCGGGGACGGGGGCGGCCGGAGGCGGTCAGACGATCAACCCGGAAGAGTCGGCCGAGATCTTCGACCCTCGGACGGGAACGTGGCGAACGACCCAGGCCATGAGCACCGGCCGGTTCGAGCACACCGCCACCGCCCTGGTCGACGGCAAGGTGCTGATCGTGGGCGGCCAGGGGCCGGGCGAAGGCGGTCGCCTCACGCCGCTGGCGACGGCCGAGCTGTACGACCCGGCCGCCGACACGTTCGTCAGCACAACGAGCTTGCAGGAGGGGCGGACCAACCACGCTGCCGTGCTGCTGGCCGACAAGTCCACCGTGCTGGTGGTCGGTGGAGTGGGCAGCGCCGCCGTGTCCCTCGCCTCGGCCGAGCTCTACGACGCCCGCACCGGGAGCTGGACCCGCGCCACACCCCTGACCGAGCACCGCACCGGGGCCACGGCCACGCTGCTGGCCGACGGGCGGGTGCTGGTGGCCGGAGGCGAGTCGGACACGCGGGGCCAGCGGCGGTCGCTGCGCAAGGGTGAGGTGTTCGACCCGCAGACCAGGGAGTGGCGGTCGGCGGGGGACATGCAGTGCCCGCGCAGCGAGCACGCCGCCGTCCTCCTCGCTGACGGCACCGTGCTGGTGGTGGCCGGGGACGCAGCCTTCCCCTCCCAGAACCCCATCGCCCAAGGGTGTGCCGACCGGTACCAGCCCTAGCCTGTCGCTGGGCCGGCGGGGACTCGTATCCCACTGGCACCTTAGAGGGGTGCGTTCCCTAGATCCCGGCGCCGGGTATGACCGCTGGTTGGCGGCCTCTCGACCGCTGGCGTACGTCGTCGTGCTCGTGGAAGCAGGAGGCTGAGCCATGGCCAACATGACCCGCCGGCGCCCCCCCAAGGCCGACAAGGCCCCGAAGAAGCCCAAGGGCGATGACAAGGGGCCCTCGCCCGAGGGAGGAGGGGACCACCAGGCCGAGATGCGCAAGAAGGGCCTGTGGTTCTGCATCGGGGCCCTGCCCGTGCTCATCGCCTTCTACGCCACCCTGCTGTGGTGGT